>PWZW01000028.1 GCA_003567255.1 Puniceicoccaceae bacterium
ACAATCCGCACCATCATGAGAGATGCTGCAACCAGTACGGAAGCCAAATAACCAATGAGTTCAACGCCTGTCATCCCTTAAACCACACAGAGAACCCAGGAGTTGCCAAGGCTTATCGCCCCCGGGTTCGCAACGATTTCGTTTCTGCCTTCCAACCGGAGATCAGTAAGCCGCGAGCTCACTCCCCCCAGGATGAGATCGGAAAACAACAATCCCGTCCGTCCGTTGATGTAATATTGAGGTCTTTTGCAATCCCGTAGGATCTTTTAAAGCATACGCTGTTCTATTTGTCGCAGACCTGTTACCCGACGGCGCAGCCGTCTTTGGACTGCGGCAGCCCTGCTGCTAAGTGCTTGTCGCTGTCCAAGGTTCCTTTGGCACGAAAACGCACCCGCGCCGAGGGACAGGCGAGAAATAAAAACGAAGCTGGCTCAGCCGAGTTGCTGAACCAAGGATCGGCTGCCCGCCTCGGGGAAGCGGGGCAGTGGTTCAGGTTCACCATCTATGGCGGACGTGCCGTAGGAGGGACGGATACACGGAGCTCATCTGCCGGCCTGGGCGTCGTATCTTGGAGCAGGCCTTCAGCCTGCAACGGCTTGGATAAGGACCGGGTACCCAGGGCGTCTGCTTGGGCTATTTTGAGCAACACCCTTGGTGTCATGAGCGTTTAAGGCCAACGGCCTTATGCACCGTAGCCCAGAGCAACGCGCTGGGTCGGATACCGGCAACGGCTTGGATAAGGCCGGGTACTCAGGGCGCCTGCCCCGAGCTATGTTGAGCGACGCCGTTGGCGTCATCAGCGCTTAAGGCCAACGGCCTTATTTATCGTAGCCCAGCGCAACGCGCTGGGTCGGATGGTAAAATGAAATTCCGCAGGCTGAAAGCCTGCCTCAACACTTTGGTGGCGAACCCTCTGCCTCAAACCACCCTACAAATCACACGCCAATTGCGGAAGATTCATGGAATTCAGGTTTTTTGCACGCACTAACCTTCCCACGCAAATGGACCTGTCTGCTTTCAAACGTTGGGCTTCCTCAGCACTGACTGACTACCCACCATACCTTTGCCAGAATTATGGGGGTGACGACCAGCCTGCCCTACAACCGTTCTTCCTCGAGGTCGTAAACATCAAAAAGATGATAGACTGGACGATTGCGGGGAAGGTTTTCTGGAATGTAATCTTCCATATAGAGCTGAAGCTCGTCCGGGAGATCACTAAGTCGCTTGTCACGCCATTCGTTGTTCCAGCGCACGACCTCTATGCGGTCGCTTTGTTTGGCATGTTGACTCACCCACTCCGAAACCTCTGCGTCGGTTGCTCCGGTCGCAATAAAATCCGTAAACGCCTCGAAATCGACACCCGCGAATTCGGCCCAAAACATGTCTAACGGGCAACCAGTATGATATTCCCCACCTTTCCCCGCAAGGATTGCTCGCGCCTTATCCAATGCACGCCCCGCGATGACGTAACCTGCAATGGAGCTATCGCGCGCACTTCTCGGAAAATTCTTGGTCAAGTCGAGAGCTAATAAATAGACTTTCTCGTCGATGGTTCGTTTTTCGTTTTTAGACATAATTTTTCTCTACGGCAAATAAGCAATTAGTGATTCACACCCTAAACCATAATGTGTAAATCAGCCAACAATAAGCGCCTATTTGTGTGATGCGCTTTCCTTATCAGCCCTGCACTTTCCGATCGGCCTTGAGCAGAAAGAAGTATGCCTTTCATGCCAATTGTATCGAAGGCAACTCGCTGCCCATCCAAGAAACAAAACCCAGTCTTTTCAGGACATATGCATCGCTTGGATTAAACTGGCCCGGCAATGGGCAAGCTTCCAAATACGCAGGAGTTTGAGCTTTACCATCACTACGCAATCAAAGGCTCAGATATCGGATGGATCAGCCCCCAGCGGAACGCGCTTCACTCACAAGCAAAGGATTCTCCGAAAACCACGTATGCAGCCGCTGAACAGGCAAGCCCATGACGTTTTCAACGCTGCCGACAACACTGGCGATGATCTTTTCGCGGTGAGCTTGTATCCCGTAAGCTCCCGCCTTATCCAGCGGATTCACCAGCCGAATATATTCATGGATCAACTCATCACTTAAGGTCTGAAAAACGACTTCGCTGCGGTCCACGAAAACTTCCTCCAGTTGCCCTCTCGCCCAGCATAACGCAATGCCAGTGAAGACTTCATGCCGTTTTCCTGAGAGCCGCCGGAGGCAGGCAACCGCAGCATCCATATCGACGGGCTTACCAAGTATCTCACCTTCGAGACAAACCGTGGTATCGGCCCCCAGAACGAGCTTTTCCGGATAAAGCTCCGCGACGTGTCTTCCTTTTAATAAGGCATTCGTTTGCACCAATCCACTCGCTCCATTGGGATGTGTAGACACCTCCTCTACCCCAGCGGGGATGACCTCAAAATCAAATGCGAGTCTCCTCAGCAATTCTGAACGCCGCGGCGACGCCGACGCCAGTAACAGACCGAACGGTCCTTGGCCCCGGGGCTGCTGACCATCATTGTGCGTCATTGCTTTAGGACTTCTCCAACCGCACCCACAGCACGCGCAAAAGCAACACGGCTCAATCCGTACAGAAAAATAGCCTCCAAATACCCATCTTCCGCATTTGCCAGATTTTGCTGTCCATCAATGAGCTCTCGGTTATCGGCTACGCCCTCTGCAAACCGCTGACGTGCTAACTCGACCTCATCGCTCGCCAATTCTAACTCTTTCAAGGCAACTTCAATCTGTTTGTAGCGAGATTCCACCTCGTTAAGGGTGGTGCGGTACTCGCGGAGCAAATTATTGCGTAGGTCGCGCTCAAGATACTCATTTGCTCGGACCGCAGCGTCCGCTTGGCGCTTTTCCGACTGAATGCGAAAACCTTCGAATATGGGCAATGAAGCCCTGATCCCTATCAACCAGCCCCGAGATTCGTCACCATCAAAGATACGTCCTGATTCATATCCGTAGCTGCCGAAGAGCTCGACCGTTGGCAGCCTTTGCCAGCCTGCGGCCCGGCGGGCCAACCTGGCCTGGTCCAAATTCAATTCAGCCGCGACTAGCTCAGGCCGCGTCAGTGCACGCCCCTGCATTTCCTCAAACGCCGCCAAACTGGGATCACGCCGCTGGCTTTCATCCACCCAAGGGTTGACCAAGCTTATCTCCTTATCCAAATCAAAATCCAGTAATGCTTTGAGCCGTAGAAGCGAATTTTCCGCTACCGTTTTACTTTCGATAAACTGACGCTCGCTTCGTGCGCGCTGTACCTCCGCCCGTGTCACATCAATCCGCGTGGCAACCCCAGCCTCCACCTGATCCCTAGCCAATTGAAGCAATTGCTCGTCTCTTTCGATATTTGAACGGATCAAATCAACCCGCCCCAAATCCCGTACGTGCGTGAAGTATATGTTCGCCCCCAACTCCAGAAAATCCTCCAAAGCTGCCTCAAAATCCCGCTGTTCTATCAAGTAAGCCAACTCGGCCAGCCGATACCGCGCATATGCTTGGGTTTCGAGCAACGGAATGGAGCCTTCCAAGGCAATGTCAAAGGTATCCGCGCGGAAGGCCGAACCCGTCCCCCCGGTGAAGCTCCTCGCAGACCGTCGACGCTGCTGTGCGGCGTCGAGGCTCACCCGCGGCAATAAATTAGAACGGTCGACAAAGGTCTGCTCGAGGGCCTGTTGGACGCGCTCCCGATTAAACATAACCAGCGGATTCTGATCACGGATTAGCGCCAAAGCCGCTTTCAGAGTCAGTTCGAGAGTCTCGGTTGCTTCCGTGGGCTCCACCGTATCCTCAACGCCAATTGCTCCCTCTTCCAATGATTCCGCAGAGAGCGCAACGCACAGGAAAACCGTGAAAAGAACAGGATGGAAACGAGAAAATTTTTTCATAGACGTCAATGGCTTCGATCATTCAAGCAGACCGCTTGCACTCATCAACAGCTACCAAGCCTTAACCGCATTGCAAGCAAGCGAGTCAAACAATCGTTTAATTTTTTACCGAGATAAGACCTACGTCAAAAATGCCTAACAAATGCCTCGACTGCTTTTTTCCAGAAAACCATCCATCAATCGGCCCATTCTTGTTTCTAAAAGGCCCAGGGCCTTCATTTCCGTCCGCGCTTGTGACCGATTCAAACCCTGTTTGTAAAAAAGCTTAAAGATGCGCCGCGCCGCCTGGATTTCCTCTGCCGGCACCCCGCGGCGTTCCAAGCCGATTTTGTTTATTGTTCGGGAAATGGCTGGTGAACCTTCCACAATCATGAACGGCGGGACGTCTTGCGACACCCGCGCCGTTGCCGCAACCATCGCAAAATCACCTACTTTGGCAAATTGATGGATGCCCGCACCCCACCCGAAGTTCACATAGTCGCCCACCTCAACGTGACCTGCCAACGCAGCGTGACTACTCATCACAAAGTGATTCCCAATCACGCAATCATGCGCAATGTGACTGTAAGCGAGGATTACATTATCATTCCCAACTCGGGTGAACTCTCCCTCGTTTGTGGCAGAATGTACAGTTGAGTATTCTCGAAAAACGTTTCTGTCCCCAATAGTCAGCCCTGGTAAACCACCCTGGTACTTCAGATCGTGCGTTTTGGCACCTACGTATGCGTAGGGATGCACTTCATTGTGCTCGCCCATCGTAGTCGCTCCATCGACCGTGGCATGGTGGGCGACCACCGTCCCCTTACCAATATGTACCTTTCCGCCAATGAAAGCATAGGCACCAATGCACACTTCATCACCGATCTCGGCACCTTGTTCAATAATTGCGCTGGGATGGATATCTTTTGCCATTTCAAGTAAGCTCTCTCATTCGTCTGGATTTAACCCGCCACGCCTAAGCATCTTCACTTGCATCGGCCAACATGAACATGAGCTCTGCGGAAGACACCAACTTCCCGTTGACCTTACATTCCCCCGTTGCAGTGGCGATCTTGTTCCCACGAATCTTGATCAATTTCGCGTGAATTTCCAAGGTGTCACCCGGTTCAACCGCCTGACGAAACTTTACCTTATCCACACTCATAAAGAAGGCGACCTTGTTATCCTCAACTGGAAGCTTACTCAGCATCAATATGCCCGCCGCTTGGGCCATCGCCTCAATTTGCAAAACTCCAGGCATCACCGGTCGCCCCGGATAGTGCCCCTGAAAGTAAGGTTCGTTGATCGTCACATTTTTAATCGCGATCAGGGCATCTTCCCCGATGAATTCGACAACCCGGTCAACCATCACAAAGGGATACCGGTGCGGGAGCGTATCCAGAACGCGGCGGATGTCGTAGGAACGCTCCTTCTCAATGGTAACTCCCTGACCTCTTGGCGCTGGTTTCGGCTTTTTCGCCTTCCCTGCTGCCTGGAATCGTGTCCTCAGTGCCTTCGTCAGCTCGGAATTAAGCGCATGGCCAGGCCGAACCGCGATGATGTGTGCTTTCAGTGGAATGCCCAAAAGCACGATGTCGCCGATGATGTCTAAAATCTTGTGGCGGACAAATTCTTCTTTAAATCGCAGAGGTTCTTTCGAGACAATTTTGTCCCCCTTGATCACGATTGCGCTGTCGAGGCTCCCCCCTTTGATTTTGCCAAGTTTTATCAGCTCCTCAATATCTTCGTAAATCGTAAAGGTTCGTGCGGAGGCAATCTGCGCCGTGTAAACATCCGGATCAATGTCCAAACTCAGATGCTGGGTATGTATTCCCCGATCATCCGCAGAAGTGCAGGTAATTCGGAGCCCATCGTGCGGCAACGCAATGATCGAGCTCGCCCCACGGGTTACTGAAACCGGTGCATCAAGAGAAAAATATGCGCGCTCCGCCGATTGTTCGACGGGCTCCGCGCGTTGAATTAAATTGACGAAATGCTTGGCGGAACCATCCATGATCGGAGGTTCGCTCGCGTCCATTTCAACTAGGACATTATCCACTCCGCAACCAGACAAAGCACTTAGCACATGCTCGACCGTGTGTATCTTGGCATGTCCATTGGCAATGGTTGTGCTACGCACTAGATCAGTCACGTGTTCCACCAATGGCGAAATCTCAGGTTTCCCAAAGAGATCCGTCCGCTTAAAAACCACACCGTGATTCTCCGGTGCTGGTTTTAGGGTAAGGTTCACCTCCTCACCGGTGTGCAAAGACTTCCCATGGATGGAGACTTCCCTCAAAATTGTGCGCTGTTTCATTACAAATTGATAAACGCGCAAACCTGCCCCCTCACTCTCTTAAAGCCAAGAAAAATCTACCCATAATTAAGCCTGGCTTATTTTCTTGTGTTTGGGTGCGGTGTTATGAGAATGGTGGAATGAAAAGAAGGTTTATCGTATCAGCGAAAGGTAGCGGTGTTTATCATTGCATGAATCGAACGATTCATGGGATGCGACTGCTGGGGGAACGGGAAAAAGAGGTGTTTCTTAAAATAATGCGGGCGGCAGCTGATTTTTCAGGTCTCGAAATTTATACTTACGCATTGATGAACAATCACTTCCACATTGTGGTTAAGGTTCCTGAGCGTCCCGACGAAATTCCTGACGAAATATTACTCAAGCGCTACAGGCGACTCTACCCCCACCCTACGCCGTCTAACCCAGTGAGCGGTGATGAGCTGGGGGAAATTTTGGCCCGGAACGATACCGTGGCGAATCTGTGGCGAAAGCGCCTTTTACGCCGCATGTATGATTTGTCGGAATTCATAAAAACCTTAAAACAACGTTTCACTATTTGGTATAATGCTACCCATGAACGGTTCGGAACATTCTGGGCGGACCGCTTTAAAAGTGTGGTGATCGATCCCGATGGATATGCCCTTCAGATGGTCACTGCCTACGTGGACCTTAATCCGGTCAGAGCAGGTATGGTGGACGACCCCGGGGACTATATGTACACCGGATACGGAGCAGCTATGGCAGGAGACGCAGTTGCGCGCGATGCACTGACTCGGATGATGCGCGGATTTGCAAAGACTCGCTTGGATTGTTTCGCCGCCTACCGGGTTATCCTGTTTGGCCGGGGTAGTCGTCCTGATAAGCAAAAGGGCACTGCCGCGGCAAACATTTCTGAAGAGCGGTCAAGGGCTGTGTTACAGGCAGACGGAGCGCTTACGGAGGCAGAACTTTTGCGGAGTCGGATTGCCTTTTTTGAGCGTGGGATTGCTATCGGGTCGGATTGTTTTCTCAAAAAGGTATCTGCACTGCTGCGGGAGTTGCGTAACCTAAAAAAGCAGCCCGAACCAAAGCCGGTGGGTGGGTGCACGAAGTGGTCGGGGATTGGCTCCCTCCGAGGGGTGCACAAGGCAGCTTTCGGTCCTTAATCACACGAATGGATTATTTATAGGACTGGAAAAATGGCTTACACCCCTCTCTTCTCCAGAAAACAAACGAACCGTCACTAGTGTTTAAAGTGACGCCGACCGGTGAAAACCATAGCGATGCCGCGCTCATCGGCGGCGGCGATAACCTCTTCGTCCCGCACAGAGCCCCCTGGCTGTATCGCAGCAGTTGCTCCGGCTTCGGCGGCGGCGATCAAACCGTCAGGAAAAGGGAAAAAGGCGTCCGAGGCAACGATCGACCCCTCCAAGGGCAAGTCCGCTTCCCCAGCCTTCCAGACTGCGATTTTAGAACTGTCCACGCGTGACATTTGTCCCGCACCGACCCCGATGGTGCGTTCTGGAGCGGCGTAAACGATTGCGTTTGATTTGACGTGCTTGACGACCTTCCAACCGAAACCAAGGGCGCGCCACTCCGCCTCAGTGGGCTGGCGTTTGGTCACGACCTTCCAGTCGCTTGGCCGCTGTGCGGCGTGGTCACGATCTTGAACCAGTAAGCCGCCAACGACAGAACGGACTTCCTGGAGCGAATTTGCGGGAAGACTGTCTTTCACGATCATGAGACGGAGGTTTTTCTTTTTTGCAAAACGCTCACGAGCCTCAACCGTGAAGCCCGGTGCGATAATAACCTCGCAAAAAATAGCACTGACAGCTTCCGCAAAATCGACGTCGACTGTTTGGTTGACCACAATAATTCCACCAAAAGGTGCCTGCCGATCGGTCGCAAAAGCTTGATCCCACGCTTCGACCAGAGTGTCTGCACTGGCCACACCGCAGGGGTTGGTGTGCTTTAATATGGCGACCGTTGGTTTCTGGAATTCGCCGATCAAGTAGGTCGCCGCGCTGATATCGATAATATTATTGTAGCTAAGCTCTTTCCCCTGAAGTTGTTCAAAGCAATCAAGAAACTGCCCGTAAAGGGCGGCTTTTTGATGAGGGTTTTCACCGTAACGTAGCGTGGCTTCCCGCTTAAAAGGTGTGTTCCAAGTTTCCGGAAATCCTGAAAGGGCGGTGAGGTCCGGCTCGGATTCACTGGTTTGCAAATAGTTACTAATCGCCGCATCATAGGCTGCGGTGCGCTGAAACACCTTGCAAGCGAGCGTTTCACGCAAGGAAGCGAGCTTAGTTCCGCGTAATCCCTCGAGCACACGCGGGTAGTCACCGGGATCGCAGACTACGGTAACCGCAGCATGGTTTTTTGCTGCGCTGCGCAGCATGGAAGGTCCGCCAATGTCGATTTGCTCAATCGCCTCTGCCCGGGATACGTCTGGCTTAGCAACGGTTTCCTCGAATGGATAAAGGTTGACGACGACAAGATCGATCAAGTCGATGCCGTGGTCCGCAGCGCTTTTGAGGTGTGTATCGAGATCGCGTCGGGCAAGAAGGCCGCCATGAATCTTTGGATGGAGGGTTTTTACACGACCATCCATCATCTCCGGAAACTTCGTGTAGTCGCTCACCTCGGTCACTGGCACGCCATTTTCAGCGAGTAATTTTGCCGTACCTCCAGTGGAAAGTAGACGGTAGTTAAATTCCTCAACAAGGGTTTTTGCGAAAGGAAGCAGGCCGGTTTTATCGCTTACGGAAAGAAGTGCAGTTGGTTTTGCCATGATTTCAAATACTAAAAACCCTAAGCCCTAGCCTTTTGGCGCTCACAATCCAAGAGTTTATGACAAAAATCTTCGGTTGGATCTTTGGGAACGTAAAATAGCTCGCAGGACACATGAGAATCGTTTGATACTTTAGGCATGGTGGTCAAAGGAAATGAAGTCGCACCCGTGGTGAACGAGGGCGTGCGTGGTGGAGATGGCGCGGTGTTCGCCCACCTCCTCGCGGGCGAGGCAGCAGGGAGTAAAATCCGTGCTATCGCGCTCAACCGCCTCACTCCCGGGGGCAGTATCGGGCTGCACAAGCACGAAGGTGAGGAGGATTTTTACTTTTGTTTGAGTGGAGAAGGGTTGGTGACGGATGACACGGGAGAGCACCCCTTTACCGAGGGAACCTTCCAAATCACTCGATCCGGGGAAACACAAGCACTGAAAAATACTGGAAAAACAGAGCTGATTTTTCTGGCCGGCTTAATTCAAAACTAAAAGGGCTGTTTAGCTTAGAAGCAGAAAAAGGTTTCTGTCTCGAATCCAAGCGTTCCGCGCAGGCGCCAACCGACAATTAAGGCGGCAAACAGCGCGATGCCTTGCTGCAGGCGAGTTATCCAGCGGCGGGAGCTCCCCCCTTGGAGCTTGAAAAAGCGGCTTTGGGCAAACCAAAGCAAGGGCAAGGTGCCGAGGCCGAATCCGATGGCAAACTCCAGCCCTTGGAGGGCGGAACCGGAGAAGAGCGCCAAGCCAAAAATGATATAGAGCGGGCCACACGGGAGCAGCGGACTCGCCAAGCCCATGAATCCGGCAGCGTAAGGTTTGGGTAATTTTAAGAATTTGGCACTGAGCTTCCGATAAACGCCACCCAAGCGCTTTGGCTTTGGTAGCAAGCGGTCGAGCCGAAACGCTACCAAGAGAAAAAAGACAACCAGAAGCCAAGGGAGCCATTTGAGCACCCCTTCTTGAACAAAGCCTAACACGCTGGAGCCGAAGGCACCCGCCAAGGCACCAATGAGCCCATAAGCAAAAAGCTTCGCTCCATGGTATGCACTTAGAATCACGCTGGGGTTTTCGGAGAGACGCTGCTGCGCTCCTGAAGTGCCATTTCTGGGGCTCGGCGCAAATGCACATGCGAGAGGACCACACATGGCGACACAGTGAAAACTGGTAACCAAACCGGCAATGAGGGCAGTATAGCCATTGTAGACTGAAAGCGGATCAAACACCAAACCAAGCTCTACACAAATTCAAGGTTCGGCAACCGGAAGTTTTGGTGAGAGAGACTTTAACGTAAAATCTCATAGAGGAAAGCAGTGCTCCTTCACCGGAATGCTTCGCCAAGGCGAACGCCTAAATCAGCACCTGAATTTTGCGCGCCAGCAAAATATCTTTTTCGGTTATAAGATCTCCGGCGTCGTGGGTGGTCAGGCTGATTTTTACGGTGTTATAAACATTGTAAATTTCGGGATGGTGGTCCAATTCCTCACATTCAAAGGACATCCTTACGATTAGGGAAATGGCCTCGCGAAAGTCCTTCACTCGGAAGCTTTTCACCAATTTACCGTTTTCAAGATCCCAACCGGGAAGAGAACTGAGCTCCAGCTGGATTGCTTCATCAGATAATGGTCTACTCATAACCACCAATATGCACGCAGTGGTCCATGCGGTCAAACTTCAAGCCGTTGAAAGGAAACGCTTAGCGGGGGGGCTGAAAAGGCACGCACTTCGCGAGCACCTGCGGCAAGGGATGGCCACACACCCTCCCCATGAAGAGTCTTCGCTTGATCTCTCCTGTAATGCTTGAATGATCAACCCCTGAGGTATTTACTGCTATTGAAACCACGTGAACACATCAATCGACAAATCAGCTGAAGGACGGCGGCCTCCCCGGCACGTCGCTATCATCATGGATGGTAACGGTCGATGGGCGTCGCAGCGTGGTTTGCCTCGGATAGAAGGCCATCGCCGCGGGGTGAAACGCGTGAAAGAGGCTTTGGAGAGTGCGCGGCGACATGGGGTGGAAGTGCTGACGCTTTTTGCCTTCAGCGTCGAAAACTGGAATCGTCCCAAAGAGGAGGTAGATGCCCTCATGGGAATGTTGGAAGCTTATCTGAAAGATCAAAAAAAGGAGCTGATAAGGCACCAGATTCGATTTCGGGTAGTGGGACGGTATGAAGAGCTCAGTGCATCGGTGCAGGCCGAGCTCAAAGAGACGGTAGCACAGACCTCTGGTTTCACCAAGCACACGCTGGCCTTGGCGCTCAATTACGGCTCCCGAACGGAAGTAGTCGATGCGGTCAAACGGATCGCAGAGAAGATCTCCCGCGGGGAGCTGTCGACAGCCAGCATCGACTGGCCGCTCGTGCAGGATCATCTTTACACCCAAGGATTACCAGACCCCGACTTGGTAATCCGGACCTCGGGAGAGTCCCGAATTAGCAACTTTTTGCTACTGCAGAGCGCCTATGCAGAAATGTATTTTTCGGAAGTGCTCTGGCCCGATTTTTCCGACAAGCACTTTGACACTGCCATCCGCGCCTTTCAAAGCAGAGAACGCCGCTATGGTAAAACGACTGAACAACTTTCATTTTCCGCCCTCGAAGGGTCGCCATTGACATGAAGCAACGCGTTATCACCACTCTGATCCTATGGGCGACCATCGCCTTATCCCTACTGATTTTTGGAGCACATGCCGGGGTGATCCTGATTGCGCTCCTCGCGGCGCTCACTCAAAACGAGCTTTACAGCTTGTTTGAAAAAATGGGGCTCACCCCGCGTCGTAAGATAGGAATCGCCGCAGGATTGATCGTCGTCATAGGAACCTACTATCTGCCGGTCAAAGGTGCGGGCCCACGGGCGGATGCAGGGTATGACCTCTTCATTCTTTGCTTCATCATTCTCACAATGGCCATCATTGTTTTGGACATGCGGGCCGGGAGGCTGCGGAGTTTCTTACCGACGCTTTTTGGATTTATATACGTCCCCTTTTTGCTTCATTTTTTGGTGAAAATCGTGAAAGCGACGGAGCTTAGTGGCGAAAGTACGGCAGCGGGTCTGTTTTTGGCAGTCTGGGTGGTGGCGACCTCAAAGTGCACTGACGTGGGCGCTTTATTGGTTGGGCTTCGGTATGGGCGGACCCCTCTCTCCAAAGCGATCAGTCCAAACAAAACTATCGAGGGGGCGATTGGCGGAGTTCTTGTTTCCATGATCGTGGGGATCGTCCTTTACTTATTTTTTCAAAATGTTGCGCCGGAGAGTTTCCGCTGGTGGATGGCCTTGCTCTTTCCACTGCCCATTGCCGTGGCGACCATTGCCTCAGATCTTGTGGAATCGGCCTTTAAACGGCAGGCGGGAGTGAAAGATTCGGGGACAACCATTCCGGGAATCGGAGGCGCCTTTGACCTTTCAGACAGCCTAATTTTGAGCGCTCCGCTCGCCTTCATTCTTCTGAGCAACTCCGTCTTTTAAGTCGACGGCTCGAATTTTGTTGCCTGGAACGAAACTGAAAAAGCATGTCGCGACGCAAACGCATTGTCCTGCTGGGGGCCACGGGTTCCATCGGAAGTAGCACGCTTAAGGTGATTCGGTCGCACCCTGGACGGCTTCAACTGGTGGGTGTTGCGGCCGCTCGAAGCAGCACAGCACTGGCAAACATTTGCCAAGAGTTTGAGGTTGAGCATGCCGTTTTGACCGATGATTCAGCTTACGCTGAAGCCCGGCACACCGAGGCCTTCCCTGAACACACCCGGCTTGCCGGCGGTGCCTCCGCGCTCGAGACCCTGGCCCTCGAGGCCAAGGCGGATATCGTTTTGGTCGCAACCACTGGTACCACGAGCCTCCGCCCGGCACTTGCAGCGATTGAAGCCGGGATTGACATTGCCCTCGCAAACAAGGAGCTGCTGGTGCTGGGCGGTGAGCACGTCATCAGCGCGGCTCAGCGCAAGGGGGTGCGGCTCCTTCCCACAGACAGCGAGCATAACGCCCTATTTCAATGTCTCGGAGATGCTCCCGGAAAAGAGGTAAGAAAAATGATTTTAACAGCCTCGGGTGGCCAATTTCGAGACAGCGCACCGTCAAAACTTGAGCGCGTGACGCCGGAAGAAGCCACCTGCCACCCCAACTGGTCGATGGGCCCCAAAATCACGGTGGATTCCGCGACGATGGCCAATAAGGGACTGGAACTGATCGAAGCGCATTGGTTGTTTGGCATGGAAGCCAATCAGCTTGAAGTGGTTATCCATCCGCAGAGCATCGTCCATTCGATGGTGGAGTTCATCGACGGCTCAATCCTCGCGCAGCTCAGTCCCCCATCGATGACCTTTGCCATCCAGCATTGCCTACTCTACCCGGAGAGGCAGCGAGGCACTGAAGAAAGCCTTGATTTTCGCAAGCAAATGGACCTGAGCTTCCATCCACCCGACCCAGCCCGCTACCCCTGCCTTGGCCTCGCTCAGGCAGCGCTCGCCAAGGGAGGCGACCGACCAGCGGTCTTTAACGCAGCCAATGAGGTGGCCGTCGCGGCATTCCTTGAAAAATCTATTGGCTTTCTTGATATTCCCAAGTGCATCGCGTTTACTCTGGAACACTGCGACGATTTAAAAACACCCAGTTTGGAGGCACTCTTTGAAATTGACAGGGGTGCCCGCAAAATTGCGCAAACCTATCGTCCACGCACCAACTTTCGCTTATGACTCTGCTTTCCAACCTTCCCTTCATCTTTCTGGCAATTTTTGCCTTGGGTGCCTGCATCTTTGTCCACGAAATGGGGCACTTTCTCGCGGCGCGCAAACGCGGGCTTAAAGTGGACCGTTTTTCCATTGGCATAGGCCCGAGAATTTTTGGATGGGAACGGGGTGGTGTGGACTATCGGCTCTCGCTCTTTCCGATCGGCGGCTATGTTTCTCTTCCTCAGCTCGCAGATATGGGGCGGCTTGAAGGTGGTGATGACGATGAGAAAGCCGAACCCCTCCCCCCAATATCCTACACGGACAAGATGATTGTGACCGTGATGGGAGCCGTTTTTAACGTACTCTTTGCCTTGGTACTCTCATTGGTGCTTTGGGGTGTCGGTCGCGAAATGCCCGTCAACGCAAACTCCACCGTTATAGGACACGTTGCCCAGCAAGTGGTCGCCAGTGATGGCAGCGTCGTCCCCGGCCCGGCAAGGGAAGCTGGTCTGCAGCCAGGAGACCGGATCACCCGAGTGGATGGCCAAAGGGTTAATGATTCGATGGCCGTCTTCAACTCTATCATGACGGGATTTGGCATTGCTGAAGACGGTCGGCGCAAAGTGGACATCGAGCTGGTACGCGGCGAACAAACCCTGACAAAAACGGTTTACCCGATCCTTCGGACTAGCGAAGCAATCCGGGATATTGGCATATCTCAAAGTTCACCCGTTGTCATCGACAGGCTGACGGCAGGGCGTCCGGCGGAGCGAGCCGGGTTTATGGAGGGGGACAAACTCGTTTCCGTCGATGGTGTGCCCGTCGTTTCCTTAGGCTTCTTTCTTGATTACCTGTCCACCCGCGAAGGGACGCCGATGGAATTGACGGTGCAGCGGGGCGATGATCTTTACAGCGCACCTGTCGCTCCGGTCCGCACGCCAGAAGCTGATTACCCGATCATCGGCTTCCGCCCGACCCAAATAACCGAACGGATTCACCAAAATCCGGTGGAGCAAATCACCGGAATGGTGCGCACCATTCAGCAAACGCTCACGGCGCTCTTTCATCACCAGTCCGATGTGAAAGTACGCAACCTCAGCGGGCCAGCTGGCATCGTGCACGCCATTCATCAAACCGCCCAAATAGGCCTCACTCAGGCGCTATGGCTTATCATCTTTATCAACATAAATCTGGCGATTCTTAACCTGCTCCCCATCCCGGTGCTTGACGGCGGGCACATGGTTTTTGCAACCATCGCAAAAATTCGTGGCAAGGCCCTCCCTCGTCGCTTTTTGGAGACGATTCAGGGGGCTTTTGTCATCTTACTTCTCTCTTTTATGATTTATGTGACGGTTTTTGACGTCCAACGCATTGCTGACTTCTATGGCCAAAGCTCGCCTCCGGCAGAGACTGCGCCAGAACCTTCCGCAAGCGATGTGGAGGACGCCAACGAATAAACAAGGGCTCACCATGAATCTTGCTCACCTTCCGTACTGCAATTCGCGCTTTCAAGCCAAGCGTCGTTCCACCCGTGAGGTTAAGGTAGGCGACCTTGGAATCGGTGGATCCAACCCCATACGTATCCAATCCATGACCACGAGTGACACGCGCGACGTGGCTGCGACCGTCAAGCAGACGCTTGCTCTGGCAGAAGTCGGTTGTGAAATTGTGCGCATAACAGCGCCAAATAAAGCCGCAGCCGCTGCACTAGGTGAAATATCCCGCGAACTGCGTGCTGCTGGTTGCACGGTACCGCTCGTCGCCGATATCCACTTTCTCCCGCAAGCAGCGATGGAGGCGGTGAAGCACGTTGAAAAAGTCCGTATTAATCCAGGTAACTACGCGGACAAAAAGAAATTCAAGGTAGCGTCCTACTCAGACGAAGCGTACGCCGAAGAGCTGGAACGGCTGCACGAAGCCTTTTCTCCGATTGTTTTGCGCTGTAAAGAACTCGGACGAGCCATGCGTATCGGAACCAACCACGGGTCGCTCTCTGATCGCATCATGAATCGCTACGGAGACACCCCGCAAGGGATGGTGGAAAGCGCCCTCGAGTTTATCCGCATCGCAGAAAGCCACAACTACCGCGAAATCATCCTATCGATGAAGGCGAGTAATCCGAAGGTAATGATCGAGGCCTATCGCCTGGCCGCCGCGCGCATGGCTGAAGAAGGCATGGCCTATCCGCTTCATCTTGGCGTCACGGAAGCGGGAGACGGCGAAGATGCCAGAGTCAAAAGCGCCATTGGAATTGGAGCGCTCCTGAATGATGGCTTGGGCGACACGATACGTGTATCACTGACAGAAGACTCGGTTTACGAGATCCCCGTCGCACAAAGTCTGGCAGAAAAAGCGACCAAGCTCTGGCAACGCGACGACCCGCTCCCTGTCAACGAGCGCGCGCGCGATGCGATCGACCCTTATAGCTTTGAGAAGCGTGTGGCACAGCCCATACAGCTTACCTCGAAATGTACCCTCGGGGGGGAAGCCCCGCCTGCGGTTTTTGTAAAGACTCCCCTTCCGGTGAGTGAATACGCGAAAATAATCCCCGAAGTATGCTC
>PWZW01000289.1 GCA_003567255.1 Puniceicoccaceae bacterium
GCGGTGGTCTATGGTTTTGTCGCGAACTTTTTCTTTATCCCGTTGATCTATCTCATGCCAAAAATTTGGGATCGGTCAGACGTGAACCGAGTCGGGCGTTTTCTCATCTATGTATCCATACCGATGACGGTTTTGATCCTGCTCCAATTCTATGCTCCCCAGTCAGCTTGGGTGAACCGTGGAGTCGGAGGAGTCGAGGGTGCAGGGTTTTCTGGGGCTCTGGGACGTTATCGTCCTCCCGGTACTTTCAGCTTTATCACAGGGGTGGCACAGTTTTACACCCTGACATTCGCATTTTTTCTTTGCCAGTACCTGAATCCGGATTCTGTCAGATTGCCAAAACCAGTCTTGGTCGCATGTGGTATTTGTATGCCGCTCGCTATCTTCGGCTCTATCAGCCGCTTACTGGCCGTCGGCGTGGTATTGATTGTGCTGATGTGTATGGGGGCGGTTATTTACAATGGAAGACGGCTGCCCAGGGTTTTCAAAGTGATTGCCTTGCTGGTTGTTTTTATGGTTATCGCAGCACAGTTACCTTATTTCGAAGATACCACAGATGCCTTTTCCGCTCGTTGGGAAACGTCCACCGGTGAAGCACGAGGTGGTGTGCGCGAAAGTATTATCCTACGAACGGTTGAAGATTTTACCCGGCCATTCGAAGCGCTGGATAGGACTCCCTGGCTTGGACTCGGGCTCGGAACAGGTACTCAGGTGGGGGCCCACCTTGTAACCGGTGAACGCG
This sequence comes from Puniceicoccaceae bacterium, assembly GCA_003567255.1. Classification (GTDB taxonomy): domain Bacteria; phylum Verrucomicrobiota; class Verrucomicrobiia; order Opitutales; family Coraliomargaritaceae; genus T3Sed10-183. Next base: position 743 of record PWZW01000289.1, read on the forward strand.
GTTTTGCCATTGCCGAAGGAGAGTGGGGGAGGGTGCTTGGTGAACTCGGTATTTTAATGGGGATTGCTTTCCTGTTGATTCGTTGTCGTATCGTCATCCAAATGGCTGCCATTTCACTTCGACATGCCGCGCGGGGTAATTTTGTTCCCTGGCTACTTTTTTCTTCGTCCTTCATGCTCGTTTTGAATGGTCAGTGGGGTCAACAAACGACCGTCGGATTTGCAGTTCTAGGCGCCGGACTCTGTTTAGCCGCTGGTCGGCTCCCTGCGGTGGCGCCAGCGAGGACAAGGATGGCAGAAGAGGGGGAGCAGGAGGCGGATAGTTGATGATGCCATTAGCAAAATCCATTTCGAAGCAAAGCATCATCCTCATTGTCAACTATGCCCCCGACGGTCAGGAGAGTATGCGACAGTACGGGGACTGGCTGGCTGATTTGCTCGAAGATAACGGTTTGACAGTCGAAAAATGGATGCCACCGATCGTTTTTAGCCGAGGACGGCCTACCCGAAACGGGTGGTCAAAATTTCTCGGCTACTTGGACAAGTACATGCTCGCTCCATTAGCCTTCCGAAAGCGTTGGAAAAGCGTAAGGTCGCGTGGAGATACCCCGCCCATTGTTCATATCCTGGATCATTCGAACGTCATGTATCAGCGCTGTTTTAAAGGCGCGAATGTGTTGGTTACGGTACACGATCTGATCGCGATTGAGCGGGCCAAGGGCTTGAGCCCAGTCGCGCCACCTAAGTGGAGTGGCCGGCTCCAGCAGCGCTGGATTCTTTCCGGCTTAAAAAGAGTGCAAGTGCCCGTCTTCGTTTCCGATGCGACCCGAAGGACTTTTGAAGCCTTGACCGGGCGGTCAGTTCCGGACGCTCCGGTGGTGCATAATGCTTTGGTCGGGATCTGGGCGCCAGTGGCGAAGGAAGAAGCTGAGCGGCGATGCTCCGCAGCTGGGATAGCCCTTCCAGAGGCTTATCTCTACCACCATGGGAACAACTCATGGTACAAAAACAGAGATCAGGTCCTGCGGGTGTTTTCCTTCGTCAAAGCGGGGCATCCTAACGTTGGTCTGGTCCTTAGTAGCGCTCGCTTGTCACCAAAGCAGCGCGAATGGCTGGAGGCACATGATCTAGCGGATTCGGTGATCGAGGCAGGGCGGGTCTCTGATGAGGTGTTGCGCGCGCTCTACAGTCACGCCGCCGTGTTCTTGTTTCCTTCCTGGACAGAGGGCTTTGGCTGGCCGCCGCTTGAAGCACAGGCTTGCGCTTGTCCGGTGGTCGCTTCGACCGGAGGTTCCTTGCCCGAAGTGCTCGGGAATTCGGCGCTCTTGCATGCGCCGGATAACACCGCTGCGCTGGCTGGGGCGGTGCTCGCCGTTCTTGAAGATGCACCCACACGGAAAGATTTGATTGAAGCAGGGAAGCGGAACGTTGAACGCTTTCAGCATGAGAAGATCGCCGCACAGTATCTGGAGCTTTACAGGTCTCGGCATTAAGCATGACGAAAAAGTATTGTATTTTACGCGTCATTCATTCACTGCGCCGTGAGACAGGTGGACCCGTGGCCGGTTTGGCGGAGATTACGCCGATTTTGGCGGAGTCGGAGGTTACTAGTGAATTTGTTGTGCTCGACGGTCATGCTCCGGATGAACTGCCTTTTTCAAAGTTTCCCGTACATGTTTTTTCGGCTGGCAATGCGTACGGGAGCAGCGCCGAATTTCCGAAGTGGTTGGATCAGCGTATTGAAGATTTTGATGCCGTTTTTGTGCACGGTTGCTGGAAGTTTCACGGGGTTGCCGTGCGTTCGGCGGCCTTGAAGCAGGGTATCCCGTATTTCCTGTATCCCCACGGCATGCTCGATCCGTGGTTCAATCGGCGCTATCCGCTCAAATGGATCAAAAAGCAGGTGTATTGGTGGTTGCGCGAGTATTGGGTGGTGCGAGACGCGCAGGCCGTCCTGTTTACCTCGCGGGAAGAGATGCGGTTGGCTGCGCTGGCCTTTAAGCCCTACCGAGCGAGTGGCCAAGTTGTGCCCTACGGCACTTGCGCCCCTAAGTCTCAATACATTGACGGTGGAACGGGCTTTCGCGAAAAAAATGAGCTTTCTGCTGAAGCGCCGTATCTCTTGTATCTCGGGCGGATTCACGAAAAAAAGGGCATTGATCTGCTCGTCGACGCCTGGAAAAGGTGGAAACCATCGGTAGGCGGTGCTGTATGTGATTGGCAACTGGTGATCGCTGGACCGGAAGGGGAGCCGCAGTATGAATCGTTGATTGAGGCAAAAATGAAAGATTGCCCGGATATTCACCGGACGGCTGGAGTTTTTGGATCAGAAAAATGGAGCGCACTTTCCGGGGCGCTTGCGCTTGCCTTGCCTTCACATCAAGAGAACTTTGGTATGGTAGTGGCCGAGGCGCTGGCAGTCGGGACGCCGGTGCTTCTAACTAAAGAGGTCAACATTTGGCGGGAGGTTGTTGATGCCGGGGCTGGTTGGGCTGCCAAAGACACTGAAGACGGAATTTTAAAACTCCTGCTGCAGTTTGAAGCTACTTCTGTAAATGACTATAAGACTATGCGCGAGCGTGCGCGGAAGGGTTTTGAAAAGCATTTTGATTTGCAGACAGGCGCACATGTGCTTGTCGAAATCTTAAATCAGTCATGAAGATCACGATCGTTCAGGGCGCTTTTTTGCCGGTACCTCCCGAAATGGGTGGGGCCGTGGAGAAAAGGTGGTTTTTGCTTGGGCAAGCGTTCGCCCGATTGGGGCATGAAGTCGTTCACGTCTCTCGCAAGTATCCGGCGTTTCCGGATGAGGAAATAATCAGCGGGGTGCGGCATTTGCGCGTCCAGGGCTACTCCACGCCAAAAAATCTCGCGGTTCTCAAGGCGCTGGATCTGGTTTATACCCTGCGTGTGCTAAGAAAGCTTTCCCCATCTGATATTCTGGTGAGCAATACGTTTTGGTTGCCGGTGCTGGTTCGCCATCAGCGGTATGGGGCGACATTCGTCGATGTCGCACGTATGCCAAAGGGGCAGATGCGGTTTTATCGAAAAGCTGCGAGGCTGCGGGCCAA
>PWZW01000145.1 GCA_003567255.1 Puniceicoccaceae bacterium
AATAGGTTTCGCCATGTGCCGAGTTGTTGGTTTGCTTATGCCCATGCGTGCGTCTGATCTTTTCGATCTTCCCGATAACTGGCCTTTTACCCCCTTTTTTGACTCTGGGGCGGCTCCATGGACTTGGTTGGGAGAGGTCCACTCGGCTTTGGCCGTGGTCCTCGGGGGGGTGAAATTAATCAATGCGGGGGACGAATGTATCCCGGCGGGACTGTCTGTGAGCGGTCAAATCTACCTCGGGCACGGTGTGAAATTACCCGCTTATGGTACCCTTCAGGGGCCTGCATACATCGGTGATGGCTCCGAGTTGCGCCCCGGAGTTTTTATCCGGGGAAACGTGATCGTTGGGGAAAACTGCGTCTTGGGTAATGCTTGTGAGTTTAAAAATGCGATCCTTCTGAATGGGGTTCAGGTACCTCATTTCAGCTATGTGGGAGACTCGATTCTCGGCAATCGCACCCACCTCGGTGCTGGTGCGATTTGTTCAAACTTACGCTTGGACCAAGCGGAAGTGAGCATAAAGCCTCTGGAGGCGAATGAACGGATCCAAACTGGACGGAGAAAATTGGGTGCGCTTGTTGGAGATGGGGCAGAGGCCGGGTGCCAATCGGTTTTAAATCCCGGGACGATTCTGATGCCTGGAGCTTTCGTCGGTCCGGGAGTCATTTTTTCTGGAACCCTTCCATCCGGGAAGCTAGTCCGTGTAAACCAAGTCCAAAAAGTTTCTGATTGGGCGGGCGATGTCGTTAAGCAAGCGAAGCACCCAGAATAGCCATGCGTCGAAACAAGGAAATCTTCAGTCGTTTAAATTGAATATGGGAAAAGAGAAAACCTTAAACATTGGCTTTATTGGGGCTGGGGCGAATACCCGGTCCATGCACATACCGGGCTTTCAAAAGATTGAGGGCGTTTCTTTGCACAGCGTGGCAAACCGGACTGAGGCATCTTCCCGTGCGGTTGCCAAGGAATCCTCAATTGCTCAAATCGCCTCCAACTGGCAAGCGGTCGTCAGCGATCCCGAAGTGGATGCCGTGTGTATCGGTACTTGGCCTAACACGCATGCACAGATCGCAATCGCTGCGCTGGAGGCGGGTAAACATGTACTTTGTGAAGCCCGCATGGCCCGCGACCTCGGGGAGGCCAGAGAAATGCTGGCGGCAGCTAAAGCCCATCCGAATCAGGTATTTCAAATCGTGCCTGCGCCGTTCTCTCTCGATTTTGACCAGAGAATCCGCGAGCAGATCACGAGCGGTGCGATCGGGAGATTGCTTGAGGTGCGCGTTGCACACACAGGTGGGCAGTATGCAGATCCCGATACCCCAATGATTTGGCGTCAGGACGTAGCGTTGAGTGGCAAAAACATCCTCTCTATGGGAATCATGCACGAGACCATCCTGCGCTGGGTCGGGGAAGACCCGATGTGGCTTATTGCGGATGGAGAAGTCTTTCAGGCCGAACGTCCAACTGGAGAGGGGCCCCAGCGTGCGGTCGTGGACATTCCGGACAGCTTGAGCATCCTTGGCCGCTTTGAGGGGAGCGGTGCCCGATTCATCTACCATTTCAGCGCGGTCGAATCAGGACGCCCACGGATGGAGTTTAGGATAAACGGGACGGAGGGGGCGCTGCGGTTTGATGCCGCTAACAAGCAGTTAATGTTTGCCAAGGCGGGGGCCACGGAGGAACAGCGCTTGAGCATCTCCCGTGCGGAGAGTCGGGGATGGCAGGTGGAAGCAGACTTTATCCGCTCAATCCGGACGGGGGCGCCTGTCACCTTGACCCATCCTGACGAAGCGCTTCGGTACATGCACTTTACGGAAATGGTGGATCGAAGTTGGCGGAACGGTAGTACCAAGGTGACGTGGAGGGAATGTATGGGAAGTGTCGGTGGTGAGGGGCGAAAAGAAACTTAATCAGCGAGAAACCCCTTGATTAAAGGCGTAAAGCCTCCTTTGCTTCATTCCATGCAAGTTGCTGACTATTACCCAATCCTCGTCCAGTTTATGTTGGCTGCTGGTATTGGGATTATCATACTCTGTGCCTCCGCTTTATTTGGACAGCGCGGGATTCCCGGAAAAATTCGGGACTCAGCCTACGAATGCGGCATGCTTTCGGAGGGCGGTGCGCACACTCAATTTGCGGTTAAGTTTTATGTGACGGCGATGCTCTTCATCCTCTTTGATATTGAGGTCGTCTTTTTGATTCCCTGGGTTCTGGTGTTTCGAGAGTTTTTGGCAGCCAGTATTCCCATCTTATTACCCGTGCTTTTCTTCCTCGGTGTCCTTGTTCTCGGCTTAGTTTACGAGCTCAAGAAAGGCGCGATCGAGTGGGAAAAATAGTCCTGGATCACCTCTCCGCTTAAGCATTTCGCCCAGTCCTACCCCCCATGCGCCTCGACCGGTTTATTGCTCAGTCTAGAATCATTGACCTCAAAAGCAGCGACTTCCGCGGGGCTTTGATTGAGTTGGTCGAAACCTGCGACTTTCCGGAGGGTACAAAGATAAAGCCGGACAAGCTTGTGGATCATTTGCTTGAGCGAGAGCGCCAAATGACCACCTATTTGGGAAACGGAGTGGCTTTACCCCACACCCGGGTCGATATGAAGCGGCCCTACATGATCGCGGTAGGCCGTTGTCCGGAGGGAATCGTGTACGATGGTCACGGCGAATATAAAAACGTGCGCTTCGTCTTCCTTCTGCTCGCGGCCGAAGGATCGCGTAATTACCTCTACTGCCTTGCCTCGCTAGCCAGGGTTTTTCAAGACAAGACCCTAATGGAGCGGATGAATGCCCCGCTCCCTCTCAAGGATTTTCGGAAAGAGCTTAAAACTATTTTTGGGGGAGAAGGGGTTAAGCCCAAACGTCGGCATACCCGTTTTAATACCCTTATTCTCAGAGAGGCGGTAAAAATCGCAAAGGGGTCCAAATGTACCGCAATTTTGGTTTTTGGCGACACCTTCGGAGGAGGCGTCGAACTCGGCAAGGTATTCAAAGGTTTCAAAACGATTTTAATTGCCCAAGCAGGCACGGATGCTGGGTCGGGTGGGGCGCACATTGATGCCGTCCTGCCGGTCCGTTCCTTCAGTAATAATCGTTTTTCCCAGCTCAGGAGCGCCGTTTTGATCGGGCTGACGCGGGGCGTGTTTTCTAATCATGAGCGACTTTGTTGCGTGGGGGGGCTCCCGCAGAGTAACCAGTTTGACAGCATCATTGTGGTGGATGTGGAGCGCGAATTCCAAAGCATGTTGACCCAAAAGTCGAATATGCTGCCCCCATCGGTGAAGCCGGAGGTGGTCGAGCGGGTCATTGCCATCGCTACCGAATTGGCCGTTGAAGGACGTGAGGGCCACCCGGTGGGGTGCCTCTTCATCCTTGGGGACGCTCAAAAAATCAATGAGTTTACGAAACCCCTCATCCTTAACCCTTTCTATGGCTATCGGGAAGAAGACAGGAATATCCTTAATCCGTTCATGGATGAAACGGTTAAAGAGCTCTCCTCGATCGACGGAGCTTTTGTGATTCGCGGAGATGGCGTTTTGGATGCGGCGGGGACTTTGATCAACACGCCTTCCTACGTTCACAGCCTTCCCAGCGGTTTGGGCAGTCGGCATGCGGCGGCGGCATCGATTACACAAGCCGTTGATTGCTTGAGTATCGTGGTTTCGGGCAGTACCGGTCAGGTCACCCTCTTCCGCAACGGTGAGATGCTACCTCTGATTGAAAAAGCGATGGGACGAAACGTTTAGCGGTAGCACACGTTTCAGGTATTTTCATCTCCTTACCTAGCGCTTGAACTTTTGT
>PWZW01000149.1 GCA_003567255.1 Puniceicoccaceae bacterium
ACCGAGGCCTCGTCTTTTTCTTTGCGCAGTCCCTCGCGTTCAATTTCGAGCTGCATGATTCTCCGCTCCACCTGGTCAATTTCCGTGGGCATGGAGTCAATTTCCATTCGGATGCGGGACGCGGCCTCGTCCACCAGATCGATCGCTTTGTCCGGCAGAAAACGGTCGCTGATGTAGCGATGCGACAAGGTGGCCGCCGCCACGAGGGCGCTGTCCTGAATCCTCACCCCGTGGTGCACTTCATAGCGCTCCCGCAGTCCGCGTAAAATCGCGATGGAATCCTCCACCGTCGGCTCATCCACCAGCACCTGCTGGAAGCGGCGTTCCAGGGCGGGATCTTTTTCGACGTACTTGCGGTATTCATCCAAAGTAGTGGCGCCCACACAGCGCAACTGACCACGCGCCAGCGGAGGCTTGATCATGTTCGATGCGTCCACCGCGCCCTCCGCGCCGCCCGCGCCCACCAGCGTGTGCAGCTCGTCAATAAACAGCACGATGTCCCCCTCCGCGTCCATCACCTCCTGAATAAAGGCTTTGAAGCGGTCCTCGAATTCACCGCGGTATTTGGCACCCGCCAACATGGAACCGATATCCAGCGCGATCACACGCTTGTTTTTCAGACCTTCCGGCACATCCCCCGCCACAATACGCAGGGCCAGCCCCTCCGCGATGGCCGTTTTGCCCACCCCCGGTTCCCCAATTAACACCGGGTTGTTTTTGGTGCGGCGGGACAGCACCTGAATCACCCGGCGAATTTCCGCGTCGCGGCCAATCACCGGATCCAGTTTCTGCTCCCGCGCCACCTGCGTCAGATCGCGGCCAAACTTGTCCAGCGCTTTCTTCTCCTGCTCTGTTTGCTGAGGCATTTGTCCTGAATTCATCAAACCATCTCCTTTCTTGTTTTATTGACCCTATTTTACCCAAACCGCTCAAAAGGAACAAGCTAAGAAACATTAACCAACACGAGTATCCGGTTATAAGTCATTGATCCAATTGTTTAAAAAGCGATATAGGATGTGTAAAATCTATTGCCGCAAAATTCGGTTGGATTTCTTTTAAGCCATACGTAATTAGGCAGTTATAGCAGCGGTTTTCGTGGTGCTAAAGTATAGGGTTAACTGATTCGCCTCTCTCAGAGTGTCTATCGACGTATTTTTTTCGTTTTCTTAGTCTTTTTAGCTTGTGGCTCGCCTTAATATGATTAAGTATACGTTTATATCATGCGTGATATCATATACTTAATCATCTAAAAGAGAAGCACCATGAGTCGAGAATCAGATGCACGGATGGAGAAAGCGCGGAAGGCGTTTCGCAGAAAGAAGGTCCTGACGTTGGAGGAAGTGGCCGAGGTGATAGACGGCAGTATTCATACCGCCCGGAGGCGATTAAAAGAGTGGGGCGCGTTGAACAGTTACAACCAGAACGGCCGGTACTACACTTTGCCGGAGGTGCCCGAGTTCGATGCCAACGGGCTGTGGCAGCGCCATGGCGTGTTTTTCTCGCAACACGGTACTCTGAAACAGACGGTGGTTGAACGGGTGCGTCGTTCTACCGCGGGCCTTGACGCCGGTGAGTTCAGCTCGCTGCTGGGACTTGATCCCCGTTCGTTTCTTTCCGCGTTTGCCACGCATCCCGACTTGAAGCGGGAGAAGTCTCATGGCCGTTTCGTATATTACTCGTCGGACCAGGCCGTTTTCGACAAACAGCGTCAATGCCGCCGGGCATTGCATGCGACGGGCCGGCATCCGACTCCGGCCGAAGCGATTGCGATTCTGGTGGAGAAAATCAAGCACCCGACTCTGAGCCATGAGGCGCTCTCGCGGCGGCTGAAGAAACAGAACGTGTCCGTCGAGCCCGGGACGATTAAAAACCTGTTTCTACGCCATGGTCTGACAGAAAAAAAAACGCCACATTCTGCCTGATCCGCTGCCTGTCGGATTATGTGGAACTTCTGCTCAACGGGGTGTCGGTCTCCCGAATGTTCTCCTCGCCGCCGGTGGTGGATTTCCGGCCATGGGCGGCGCACTGTTCTCACTGTGGATGCGAACTACATGTCCAAAAAACACGGGTCAGAACTCTCAGCACGCTGCATATCGGTCGGTTCCAGGCCAGGGAATGGTTCCTCGTTTGCCCTTCGTGCGCCCGGACGCATCGCTCCGAAGAACTCCGGGCGCTGGTGCCCCCCGGAGCCAACTTCGGGTACGACATGATGGTCCATGCGGGAAAGGCGTTCTTTTTGCGCCATCGCAACGAGGAGGAGGTGGTGGCCGAGTTGGCGAAAAAGAACATTCGGATCAGTCCGAGGGAGGCCTCGTTGCTGGGAATGAAATTTATTACATACCTGGCCATGGCGCACCAACGGAGCACCCCCGGCATCATGGCCGACATGCGGACCCGCGGCGGATATATCTGTCATCTGCCACTTTCACTTTCTCCGAGACATCGGCAAGGACTTTCTGGGTACGGAATACGACATCATTCGCAAACGGCTCAGCGCACAGGGTATTCGTGCCAAGCTGCGCTATCGCGCCAAACAGCTCAAAACGCAGATGGACAAGCACCCCGGGTTGGTCAGGGCGCTTGAAACCGCCATCGGGGAGGAGCCCCTCCCGGAGGAGGCGCGTCGGTTCCTGCCTGTCGTGAACACCTACGCGCTGATCCAGTGGGTGCTCCAGGCAAAGTCCGAGGGCGGTGGATACGGGTTTCCTTTCGATCATCCTCATCTGGTGCTGGCCAAGAGAATCCGTGAGGTGAATGCGCATCTCGAGACTATCAAGGATATCCAACTCCGAGGCAAGTGGAAGGATAACAGCCCCTATTGCAAGTTGCATGTGGACCTCAAGAAAATTAGGATGGACCGCGCACTCAGGAAAAGCGTCGAAGCCATCGAAAAGAAGATCGTCGACTTCGATAAGCTGCGCGAGGCCATGCGCATCGCCCCGAAGTCGGGCGGCAACGGCCTCAATGACGAGGGCAAGAAGGGAAACATCCACACCATCGAAAGGCGTGTAGAGACGTTCCGTGCATGGATGACCTGCCGAAACGACTATCCGCAAAATCTCGCCGCTCAAAAAATGATCAAGCAGATCGACACGTACTGGACCAAGCTCTTTGCCGACCCCATCACGGTCCGCACACCATCAGGCGATGTCCGCATCCAGCCTCAAGTGCGCCAACCGTCGCAGAACCGGAAACGCATCCTCACGCCGCATGCTTCAAACCATCCTCGCCGAAACCCCGCTGGTGAGAAACCTGGAGAATCCGGCCTACATGAAAATCCTGCTCAACGGAGAACGTTCCCTCGAATCCGTCTTTTCCACTATCGACACCGAGGCGTTCCGAGAAACGTTCCGCATCGCGCAGGAGGCTCCCGAGAAAGTCCCCGCCAAACTCAAGCCGCTCATCGCCATGCCCGACTTCCCCGAAAAGCTCGCTAACATGCTCGAAAGGGCGGTTGCATGACAGAAATCCAACCGAATTTTGCGGCAATAGGATTTTGAGCACTTGCCCATCTTCGCAAACACCTCTCTACAAACTCCTTATGATTTCCGATTGCAAACAGCCGAATATGTAGAATTTTAACCAATTAGAATTCAATGACTTATAACCGGAGATTCGTGAATCTAAATAAGATTTCCCTAACTATATTAAAAGCTTTTAAGAATATATTTTCAATCCACCTGACGAATGGAGAGGAGACCCTGCCAGTCCCCCGGGATGGGAGACCCCGCCTTTTTTCGTTTAGGTCCGAAGCAAGACCGGAATTCATTGACCAGATCGCGGAGGTAGGAC
>PWZW01000307.1 GCA_003567255.1 Puniceicoccaceae bacterium
CCCGTGATCATGCCTAAGGACATTCGAGGTGAGATCAATCGGGCGCGTATCCAGATCTGCTTTATCTGTCCGGGCTTAGAGCCCGGTAAAGACGCCGTTGGCGACTATACGGTTGAAATTGCGCGCCGCTTGCTGGCAATGGGATGGTCGGTTTGCATTGTCGCTTTGACAGACCGGTATGTGGATGAGCGGACCGAAGGGGAGCGTGCAGGATGCCAGACCCTACGACTGCCGGAGAAGTCTTCCTCGGTCCTGCGCTGGCAACAATTGGCTGATTGCGTTCAAGAAACCAAGCCCAACTGGGTCAGTATACAATGGGTGTCCTATGGTTTTCATCCGAAGGGGCTTCCCTTTGGCTTCGGATCTGCACTCAAGCGGGTAACGGGCTCATGTCTGATTCATATTATGTTTCATGAGATATGGGTCGGCGCGCATCCGCAGGCGAGCGTGAAGGAGCGTGCCTTGGGGATGGTCCAGCGAAGGCTTCACCGGAAATTACTTAAGCAACTCAAGCCTTCATTGGTCCATACTCACGCGGCACCCTATCGGTTGTGCCTGAGCGAGCTGGGAGCGCCTGCCAAAATTCTGCCTTTGGCTTCCAATATCTCAGGAGATACTGCCCCTGCGGACAGTGCTTTTGTGGACCTGCTGAACGCCCATGGCCTCGAAGACACCGCGGAAACCAAGGTCTTTATTATTCTTGGCAATGTGCCGCCAGAATGGACCGCTGACGCCCTCTTCAAGCAACTCGGTCTCTACGGAGTCTCCAAAAACTTAGCTCCTCTGGTGTTTTTTTGCGGGAAAGGCGGATCGCTTGAATCGCGCCGTGAGGAGTTCTCGCAGATCGCAACGGCAACTGGAATTCGCTGCTTGTTTGCCGGGTTTCAATCCGAGGCCGTGATTGCAGCGTGTTTTCAAAGGGCTGATTTTGGAGTGGCGACGGTGCCTTTTGCGCTATGGGAGAAGAGCAGCGCGGTTGCGGCCATGCGCACGTTTGGACTACCAGTGATCTTTACGCGCTTTGACGGTGCTTGGCCGCAAGCCTGCCTGCCCGCCTGGCTCCCGGAATTTTTGCGCTGCGATGCTACCAGTGAGTTCGTCGATGCTTTGGATGTGCAAAGAAAGACCGCCAAGCGCGACCTGTGGGAGGAAACGGCTGCGCAATTTAGGAAAGATTGTCGACTGGCATGAAGATACACATGCACAGTACAGTTTTTTCGCCCTCAGTCGGTGGGGTAGAGACGGTTGGGCATTTGTTGGCAGAGGCTTGGGGGCAGCTTGGATCCGAGGTGCGGGTGTCAACTGAGACGCTCGGGGAGGTTGGTGCGGCCCCCGAGGTTGCGTATCCAATTCACCGCAGGCCGAGCTTTCGCGATCTTTGGAAACTCACACGATGGGCGGATGTGGTGTTTCATAATCACCCAAGTACGCGTGTGGCTTGGGCTCCCATTTTAGCCCGTAAGCCATGGTTTGGCACCGTGCACACATGGATGCCTTTTTATGTTGATCGTTCGGGGCAGGATATCCGTCGTAAGCTCTTGCAGCGTTGTCGTTTTTTGGCGGTGAGCCGGGCGATTGCCGCACACCTTCCGCGAACCGAAGTACCCGTTGCCCCAAATCCTTACCGTGCACAGCATTTTCACCGTGTGGGGAGTGGACCAAGGTCGGTTACACTGTTGTTTGTGGGGCGGTTGGTCTCAGATAAAGGCTGCGATGTGCTGCTCGCGGCTTTGGGCCATCTTAGAAAGCTTAAGCTTTTCCCGAATTTGGAAATTGTCGGCGAAGGACCTGAGCGTCTTGCTTTAGAGGGCATGGTCCGAAGCCTCGAGCTTTCGGATCAAGTGACCTTTTCAGGCACACTCTCCAGCGAAGGTGTGGCAAAAGCGTTTGCGCGTTCACGGATGACGGTCGTGCCCTCTACTTGGAAGGAGCCCTTCGGACTGGTTGCTTTGGAGGCGTTGGCGGTGGGGAGTTATCCTGTGGTTTCTGACACGGGTGGTTTACCGGAAGCCTGTGGAGGCTTAGGAACCACTTTTCCGGCGGGAGATGCCATAGCGCTCGCGGAGGCTTTGCAAGAGCTGCTCAGCGGTGAAATGCCAGAAAACTACATGGCCGCTCATCAATCTGAGGTTGCCCGGCATTTGGCACGGCACGAACCCTTGGCTGTTGCCGCGAACTACCTGGAGCATTTCTCACAGCCATGATCCTCCTCAGTCATCCCACGGGTAACGCCAATGTTCGCAATGCGCTGCTGGCTTTTGAGCAGGCGGGAAAGCTGCGAACTTTTTCGACGGCGTTGGCCTTTCCAGAATGTTTTCGAGCCGGTGTTTCGCGTCATTATCCGATTCCCTGGGATCGCATACGTTTGCAACCATGGAGAGAAGTCGCCCGCCTGGGGGGAGCCCGCTTGGGTTGGCGTGTGTCATGGGCGTCCGTAGATGCTATTTACCATGCGCTTGATCGGAAAGGTGCGCAATTACTCTCCAAGGATCCTGCATTTTCTGCGGTCTACACCTATGAGGATGGTGCTTTAGCGACCTTGCGAAAAGCTCAAAAGCGAGGGTTGCCCGGCATCTACGAATTACCCATTGCTTATGGGCCCTGGGCCAAGGAGCGCTTGTTAATCAGCGCAAAAAAAAGACCCGATTGGACATTTTCGCTTGGAGGTTTGGCTGATTCTGCGGAGAAACTTCAACGTAAGCGGGACGAGTTGGCTGCCGCCAGCGTTGTCATCTGCCCAAGTAAGTTTGTTCGCGACAGTCTGCCGGATGATTTGATCCGAAATAAGCCGGTCTTTGAGATTCCCTACGGTGCGGATGCTCCTTTGGCTGACCTTGAAGATGAATCGCGGGACGCAAATTCGGACTCTCTGAAGGTGCTTTTTGTCGGAAGCATGTCGCAACGCAAGGGACTCGCGGATGTTTTAGACGCGTTCAAGCGGCTTGGACGAAGGGATGTGCAGTTACATATCCTGGGCAGTCCTTTGGCTTCGATTAATTTTTATCGGAAAGAATATCCTGATTTTGTGTACCATCCCCCTTGTACCCGAGATTCCGTTTTGAAGCTTATGCGAACTTGTGACGTGTTCATGCTACCTTCCCTGATTGAAGGAAGGGCGCTTGTCCAGCTGGAGGCGCTGGCATGCGGTCTCCCGCTGGTTGTGACCGCTAACGCAGGTGGCGAAGACTTGATTGTTGAAGGAGAAACCGGGTTCTTGGTTGAACCGGAAAGCCCTGATGCGCTCATTGACCGTATTCGGTTTTTTGCGGAGCATCGGAAGCGTATTCCAGCCATGCGGAAAGCAGCGATAACAATGGCTAAAAAACATTCTTGGGAAGGTTATCGCAGCAAGCTGATCACCGCCTTAAGACCCATCATTGACGCTTCATGAACAGCGGTAAACAACGCGCTAAAATGCTTATCGATCGGCTCTTTTGGGCCTTTATTCTGCTACTCTTATTCGATGGCGTACTGCGGAAATGGGCCCTGCCGGGTTTATCTGATGTGCTTCTTTTGTCACGAATTCCGGTTGTCTCCTTGATTTATGTTATTGCGCTACAACACAACTGGTTTCCACGGTCGCCGCTGATTGTCATGGTTTGCGGGCTGGCCGTCGTAAGTGCTGTCTGCGGCTACTTCCTGCACGGAAGTGCCTTCGCGGTGGTCTATGGTTTTGTCGCGAACTTTTTCTTTATCCCGTTGATCTATCTCATGCCAAAAATTTGGGATCGGTCAGACGTGAACCGAGTCGGGCGTTTTCTCATCTATGTATCCATAC
>PWZW01000315.1 GCA_003567255.1 Puniceicoccaceae bacterium
CGGCCCCCCCGCGGCAAACCTAGCCGGTGTCCGCCTGCGAGGTCCGGGGAGTGAATGTCCATACATTGGTCACCGGACCGGACACTTTTTGGATAAATTTCAGGCAAGGTGCGGGTTGGCGTTGATTGAAGTGCTCGCTATACCAGCCTTGCGGTTCTGGAGCGGTTTGGCCGGTCACGACCACACAATCAAAATCATCGTTCCCTTTGAGCTCAACTTTCACAAAAAGGGTTTCCTGTCCATGCCGCACACAGAAGCCTTGCGTGGGCTTAGGATTTTTGGGGATTTCACAATTTGGGTGGAAGTGCCAAAGGGTTTCCACCGTTTCACAATTGAATTGAATGACTTCGTCCTCGACCTCCCAGCGCTCATCAACGGTGTACTGAATGGTTCGGCGCCATTGACCGAGGCGCTTAGCTGAGGGAGAGCAAAAAGGGCCCGTGCCCCATGCGGTGAGCTGGCTTTTCCCGGCACTTTCAAATGCCCGTTTCTCGAAAGGAGTGGGGTGGACTTGACGCGGACCCTGGTCGATGGCCCTGCCGCCGAGAAAAACGCAGTTGTGGGCGCGGGGTCCGGCGAAGTACGCGCGCCAGGGACCTGGTTTGTAGGTGAATCGACCATTGTCGACCAGGAACGCTGAGGTTCCAACCGAGATGGAAAAATGGAGACGATCCGCGTGGTCATGGTCGGTCCCGCGCGGACCTGCGTCGAAAAATCCGTAGTGTGGTTTTTGCTGACCGTGAAAAACCGTTTGACCCGCCCAGGGGAAGTGGGTGCTGGAGACTTGCTTGAGCGGCACTGGCGGCGGCGCCTTTTGTTGAATCAGTTTACCAAGCGGTTCGAGGTCGGAGTCGTTGTTCAGGGGGTTGAATCCATCGGGCGTTGTGATCACAGAGAGGTATGTCCAGAGTTTTTGAATACGTTCATGCCAGTCCGCTGCTCGGGGATGTTTTTTATCGGCTAGGAGCTCAGCCAAGCGACTGTAATTCAAAGTAATGACTTTCTGATAATGCGAAGAAAGCTCCTTGTGAACGCCGTCAGGATAAACCTGTTGGCGATAGGTTTTTTCCAGTTGCTTGAGGCTGTAGTCCTGCCAGTCCGACGGATCACTGATGAGGGAAAGCTCAAAAAGCGCCATCATCTCGGTGATTAAATGGTTACCTCCCAAGGCGTGGCGTTTTCTGAGGTGTTCGCCGTGGGCTTGCAGACTTTGCGCGATCGCCTTGCGCAGGGATTCACCGAGGGTGTGGTCGTCTTGCCAGGCCTCCCAAAGCGGCAGCCAGCTTCCGGTCAAGCGTCGGGCCACCTCCAGGGGGCGCCACGGCCCGGAAAACGTGAAGCGTCCGGGTGGTTTGGTTTGTCTCAGCCAATCTTCCAGGGTCCGAAATACCTGATCGCGGAAGTGGGGGTTGCCCGTTTTGAGCCAACTTTTCCAAAGGTCGGGAAACCAGGCGTGTCGATTAAAAAACCAGGTCCACTCGGGATCGTCGTTTGGTCCCCGCCAATTCCAGTCCAAGCACCCGTTGGCAAGGCGGGGTTGACGGGCCCGAAGATTCTGTAGGGTGAAGGTGTCCTCCAGCGCATCCTCGGCAACCCGAAGGTATCGAGGGCCGGTCCTCTTTTGGGTGCGTGCCTTCATCAAAATTCAAATCAGCTGAGCGCACACCTTCCGTTTATGCTCCCATCCACCGGGTGAGTGGACCCTCCATCCAAAAAAGCAACAGCGCGCAAATGAGATGGAGACACGGACGAAGGCATTGTTGTTTGAAAAAATGCGCCTTGTAAGAGGGATTCAAGGTGTCGTAATTCTGGAGGAGGTTTGCGAGCAGATGCACCGTCCCGCTGAGGGCGAGCAGAAGAATAATGGTGCGGAGGATCAGGCTGGCTTCGAGCATCGGAAGATTGGGCTTAAGGGTGGGAATCCCGGGAGATGGATTGGTCGATCTTTTCGAGGAGTTGAAGGATGGCGGTTTGTCTCGCGAGGCCGCGGTGAGATGGACTCTGCTTTCCGGGAACCTCGAGGCTTTGTTTACCAGAAAAAAGCCGGGCCACCCAGCCTGCCAGTCCAAAGTTGCCTGCTTCCTGAGACCGTTTGCGGCGCGGTTGATCCCAGGATTTGTCCGTCCAGTAGTCCCAGGGACCGGGAACGCCGAGGCGCCAGAAGAGTTCGACCTTCGGTCTGCGGCCGTAGGGAAAGGCCGGGTTGAAGCGCTCCACCGCATCGCGGCGGAAGAGTAGTTGGGGCTCCTCGGTGGCAGGCGGGCAATAAGCCGGATCAAGCAGCTTTTCATTGTCCAGGATTCTGGCCATCGGGACCACTTGGTAGGGGAGGTGTGGGGCCGTTTTAACCGCCTCGCAGAGGGACTCCCAGGCCTTTGCGGTGAAAAAGCAATTACCGTCAAAAGGAGCCACCCATTTCGCTCGGTGGCGTCCATCATCGAGCGCGGCGTTTCGGGCGCCGTTGTTGTGCATGACGTAGTTGTTCTGGTGTCGCCGGACCGCGACGCGAAGGCGATTCTGGTTTTTTGCGGAAAGCCCTTGGAAGGCATTGGTCTCTAAGTAATCGGGCTGGGGCAGACAATCGAGGTCCGGCGGAATGGCGGCGTATTCGCCACGCTCAAAAGGCAGGTGAAGGAAGGGGACTTCCCGTTCCTCAAGGAGGGCAATCAGGCCAGCTTCGGTGGCTGGGTCAATGATCCGGTTGATCACAAAGCGCTTTTCGCAGGCGGGGAGCGGCGGTTCGTGGTCCAGGATGAAACGCAGGTTGGCGAGAGACTGGCCGGATTGGTGGCGCGGCGGCAGATCATTGCCGATAATCCGGTAGAGGACAAACGTATCGGGCTCCTTGGCCAAGCCAGTGGCGTGGTAGGCCTCAAGGAGGGGGCCGGTCTTTACGGGGCGGGCACGCTTGATCGCGGTGACTGCATCGGGCATGGGCTTTGGCCAGAGGGGCCGCAGTTCCTTTCTCAGGTCTCTTAAAAGCCGCAGCGAGTGGTCAATGCCAGTCCGCAGGCTTTTCCCCGCCTCCCGTAGCGGGGTGGCAACGTTGGCACTCAGTGTGGCGGCGCGGCTGCTTAGACCGTCCGGCGGATAGCCATAGTCTGCCCGCAGGCACTTTCTGGCCGCTTCGGGGGGAAGCTCGAAAGCGTTGTGGCGCCAGCGGTGACGCAGTTTCCGGTTCGGGGAAAGACTCTGGATGGATTCACTTTCCTCGTGATTGATGCGATAGCCGACCGCACAAAAATTTGCCAGACTGGGCAGGCGGTCTAGCCGAAGCGCTCGCCGTAAAAATAGTTTGTGGTGGCGAAAGCTGCTGAACAAGGCGCTTTGATCATTGGCGTCTTCCGGAAGCTCGATGCGTGAAAAACGTTGCACAAACCCGGACCCACACTTCCGGAAAATCGTGGGCTCTAAGACCAGTGCGGGCGGGGAGGCATTCACGTCGAGGAGGTGTCCCTCAGTTGGATGGAGTCCCCCGTTCACGCGCCGACACTGCTCAAGCGCGTTTTCGACAAAGGTGTTGTGGACCAGGTCATCGGCATCGAGGAGCGCGATGCTGAAGGCTTGACCTTCCCGGTGATTGCGGAGCCAAGCTGCCCCCGCGCGCTCCTTGGTGGTTTTATCGAGGATGCGCTCGACACGGCTTTGCGGGGTGGGATGCGTTACTTGAACAAAACTGAAGCGATTCCGGGGAACCTCGGGAAGTGGTGGCGCATCGTGGCCGATCAGGACAATGTGCCAGTCACCTGAGCGGTTATTCATGATCGATGC
>PWZW01000300.1 GCA_003567255.1 Puniceicoccaceae bacterium
AGGATGCGACAGCGCGGCCCGATTTCACAAAAGGCGGCGATCGCCACATTGTTAAAAATAACGGCATCCTCCCCGATCACGGCATGCGTCTCAATCGTGGCATTGGCATGAAGGACGACACCGGCAGCGACCCGCGCTTGCGGGCCGACGTAACAACCAGCACCAACGTAAGCACTAGGATCAATTTCGGCGGAGGGTTCAACGATCGCTGCCGGATGGATACCGGGGCTCGGCTTGGGCAGCAAGGTCAACTCCACCTCGCGGCAGATCAGCGCAAGTGCCATGGAGGGCTGATCCACCCGCAATAAAACCTGGCCCGCTTTGGCGGGAGATGCTTTGTAATCGCGCGGAACCAAAATAACCGAGGCGGCGCAGGCCGCCACTTGATCCCGGTATTTGGGGTTCGCCAAAAAGGAAAGGTCTCCGGGCTGTGCCGCCCCCAAAGAGGCGATGCCTGAAATCGCTGTAATCGATTCGGCGGCGCCGGAGACGTCCACGTCCGTTCCCAAGATTTCGAGAATACGGTTTAAGGAGAAGGAAAGACCCATTTTTTTACGAAAAGAAAAAACCCTGTCCGAGGCGAGACAGGGTTTTGAAAATTTATGCGCCGGTGGCTTAGTTACGCGGGGCGTCTGCGTTAAGGACGGCAGCGACGTCATCGGTGATGTCCAAGCTATCCACTGCATAGACTACCTGACCACCATCAACGTTGAGGACGAGCCCGAAACCTTTTTCTTCGGCAACCGTCTGGACGATTCCACGAATTTCCTCAAGGTGTGCGCCGATGATGCGCTGGCGTTCTTCTGAAAGCGAACGGTTCGTGGTCTGGCCGTACTGGTTGACCTCCGCCTCGCGTTGGATGAGGGCCTCCCGCTTTTGCATCGCTTCAGCTTGGGCAGTCTCCCGGGCGGATTCCGAAAGCGCAGGACTGTTCGCCCGGGCAATGGATGCACCAACCTCTTCGTCAGCCTCCTGCAGCTCAGCCATCATAGCTTCCAGTTCTTCGTTTGCTTTTTGGACCGCGTCTTCAAAGCGTGCTTGGGATTCGGCAACTTTCCAGTAGTTGTTAAAGAGCTGTCCGAGGTCGACCGTGGCAATCGGAGGATTCGACTGACCATGAACGCTTCCGAAGAAACTTAATAAGGCGATGGTGATAAGGATAGGGTATTTCATAATTTTAGTGGCTGTGTTATTGAAGATGATAATGTTTTATGGATTGCAGAATTAAAACCGAGTTCCAAATGAAAAATTAAATTGGGCACTGCTATCGTTCTCAGGCCCCGAAGTGATCGGAAAGCCGAGGTCCAGTTTTAGAGGAGAGCCGAGCACCAAGAGACGAAGGCCAATCCCCCAATTGTCTCGATACTCGCTCGGATCAAAATCGTAGCTCTGCTCATTGACGAAGCCCCAGTCGTAAAAGACCGCGAAGGCGAGAGGCTCAGCGAGCCGGAAAGTATACTCTAGAGACACCAATCCGAAGGCGTTTCCTCCGACAGACTCGGAGGGTACCAGCGGATCGCGCGGTCCGATGTCCCGAAAATCATAGCCGCGGAGGGGGTCCGGGCCACCGAGGTAGTAGCGATCGTAAAACGGCACCTCATCACTGCTTCCAAAGGGATCCACCGACCCCAAGCGCGCGATAATCGATAAATTTTGATCGAGCGGCTCAAAGGTAGGGATGAACTGTGCGGTCCGCCCCTCCACCCGGTAGTAATTGACATCAGCGCCGAAGGGTCCGCCGGCCATTTCTGTCAACAACTGGGTACGGTTCCCACGCTGGGTGAAAAGAAGCGAGTCCCGGGTATCGCGTAACACGCTGAAACCCACTTTGGAGACCAGCTCATTTCCCCGGGCGTCTTGGAAGACCTGGGGAGCGTTGTTCGGTACGTTGAAAATGTCTACGTCCTCCAGACGATAAGAAATCCGCCCTTCGACAAGCTCGAAAAGTCGCCGCCGCAAGAAGGTTTCAAACCCGAGACGAACCTCATTAAAGAAGGAACTGTTGAAGTTTGTCTGCGTGCGGAAAAGATCGATGCCGAAGGCGAGCCGCTGCTGAAAGAGCCACGGTTCCTCAAAGGAAATCAACACTTCATTACTTCGACCGCCGACCTGTACGCGGGTCCGGAACTTTTGCCCGGCACCCTGAAAACGGGTCCGCCAATTAAAGAGATCGAAATTCGACTGAGACACCTCAGCAAACAGGATGACATTTTCCAGTGAGCTGAACCCCGCACCAAAAGTCAGGTTGCCCGTGCGGCCTTCCCGCAGGGTGATGCTGAGATCCCGACGGCCTGGAACGTTGGTCGGTTCGGGCGTCAGCTGAACCTGTTCAAAGTAGCGGGTATTTTGGAGCCGTTGCTGGCTGGTCCGCATGCGCACCAGGTCGAAGACATCACCGGGACGGAGCGCGAGCTCGCGAATGATTACGTTAGCCTTGGTCTTGGTGTTTCCCTGAATACGGATGGACTCCAAATAGAATTTATCACTCTCGCTCGTAATGAAGTTCAAATCAATGGCGCGGGTCTCGATATTGGGTATACGCTCCGCCCGAATGAATGCGTCGAGGTGTCCGCGGGAAGTGTAGTAGTCGGTCAGGTCCGCAGCAGCCCGATCCACTTGTTCTGGTGAAAAGGGATCTCCCGGTCGCAGCCTAACCACGGAGAGCAGCTCCTGATCTGTGAAAATGGTGTTTCCACTGACTCCGAAATCACCCACAAAGTAGCGCTGACCTTCTTCCACAAATATGTTTATCGACATCCGTCCCCGCGCGCTGGTCGAAAAAGACGCGTCTTCCTCGATAAACACCCGGGCGTCAAGGAAACCGGCATTACGGTAAAAATCCCTCACCAGGTTAAGGTCTTCACGGAACTGCACGTCCTCAAAGCGCCCTGAACCGGTAAGCCACGAGATCAGCGTACGCCGTTTGGTATCCATCACTTTGCGAAGGCGGCGATCGGAGAAGGTTTCATTACCCTCAAACTGTATGCGCCGAATCGCAATCCGCGGCCCTTCAAACACTTCAAAGGTGACGTTGGCGACGCCCGTTCTCTCATTTCGATCAATATCAAACTCTACTTCAACCTCAGGAAATCCTTTATCCAGATAATAATCGCGGATCGCTTCGGCATCAGCAGCTACCCGGAACTCGTCCAGAAATCCACCGCCCTCGGTTTCGATCCGTGAATTAAGCCGACGGTTGGAGTAGCGTTCATTGCCATCGAAGCGCACGCGCCCGATCCGGTATTTGGTGGCAACGCTGAAAATCACGTCAACACGATTATCGGCCAGAGGTTCAACCGATACCTCGACGAACTCAACCAAACCCGTGGCGTAGAGCGAGCGGACCGACTGGTCGGCCATCGAAGGATCGTAGGGCGCTTCTTCCCTTAATTGGATGTTTCCGCGAATAATGCCCTCGGAAACCGAACGGATGCTTTGGTACTCAATCTTGATTTCGTTAACCACCGGGTTAGCGCTTCCCGAGGCTGCCTGAGCTGACAATCTGTGGTCAAATACCCCTGCGCCAACAAATAGACAAAGGGAGAGGAAGGAGAACAAGGGCTTCATTTAAATTTGTAGAGTGTTTACTTTTTAAAGTTTTCGTAACGGGTGTAGCGACGAACAAAAGTTAAGTCAATGTCCCCAACCGGGCCGTTTCTTTGTTTTGCTACAATTAATTTGATCCGTTCCACCTCGCCGGGAAGGTTCGTGCCACCTCCACCACCGCCGAGCATATCGTCGTCTTCCTGCTTCGGGCGGTGGAGCATCATCACGACGTCGGCGTCCTGCTCGATCGAACCGGATTCACGCAAATCCGAAAGGCGGGGATCACGCTTTTCCTTCTCAGACTCACGATTTAGCTGACTGAGCACGATGACGGGGACCTTTAGCTCCTTGGCCATGGCCTTGATTCCACGGGAAATATCCGCGATTTGCTGCTCCCGCTGAACACGCGAGTCCGTACCGCGGATGAGCTGAAGATAGTCGATCACGACAAGCTTAAACCCCGCCTTCTTCATCAAACGACGCGCTTTTGCCCGCATATCGAGAATCGTCGCACTTGAGTTTTCATCGATCCAGAGCGGTGCTTTCTCCATCTCTTTGACGGTCTGGTTGATCCGGCGGGTATCATCTTTGGACACCACTCGGTCGCGAATACGCTTCATATCGACCCGTGCCCGGCTACAGATTAAACGCATGGCAAGCTGCTCAGATGTCATTTCCAAACTAAACACCAGGACCCCAGCCGGATCTTTACCCGCTCCAGGGAGGATCGCGTTTTCTGCAAAGTTCATCGCCAAGCTCGTCTTACCCACGGAGGGACGTGCCGCCAAAACCACCATTTCACCGGGGTGGAACCCGTAGGTCATCCCATCCAAATCGATGTAACCAGACAGCACTCCGTGGGTCGATTTGCCGTTCACAATCGCATTGATCGAAGCGGTGGCCTCCTGAAGCGGACCCTGAATATGGCGGGCATCTTCGGAGATGCGGTCTTCGCTAATCGAAAAGAACTCTTCCTGAGTGTTCCCGATGAATGCCTCGATGTCATCCTGCTGCTCAAAACATGCTTCGATCGTCCCGCGGGATGCCCGAATCAAACGCCGTAAGGTGTACTTCTCCTTTACGATTTGAGAAAAGTATTTGGCGTGTGCGGTGGTCTCAATCCGACTGAGAATCGCATTTAGCGTCGCGGCACCCCCGACCGCTTCTTCGCGGTTGGTTTTCCGGAGGTGCTCCAATAAGATAATTTCATCAATCGGCACGCTCTCGTTGTAGAGCTCTTGAAGCGCCTCAAATAAAATGCGGTGCGCCTCCTTAAAAAAATGCTCAGGCGTAATCCGTGCCTCAAAGCACTCCGAAAGAATATCCCGACCACCGTCCAGGATACAGGCAGCCAAGAGGCCCTCCTCCGCTTCAACGTTGTGCGGGGGAACGCGGATCGAATCCGAACGCTCCGCCGCGTCAGGACTTCCCCGACCTTTGGCGAAGCGAGCGCTCTTGTTTCTATCAGACGAGGCCATAAAGCTTAGGCAAGGGACTCGTTCTTGACCTTTCCAATGAAACGATCGCTTCGTCTAAGAGCCGATCAATCTTCTTCAGAATCGGCTTCTTCCGTCGAATCAACCTCAATCGGGTTTTCCGAAACCACTTCAAACTTAAGCTCGGCTTCAACTTCAGGGTGAAGCTTCACCGTGGCAACGTGCTCACCGAGTGTTTTGACGGGGGCAGGAAGGTTGAATTGCTTTTTGGTGACTTCGATGCCGTCTTCAGCCAAGCGGGCAATCAGGTCGAGTGCGGTCACTGAGCCAAACATCTTTCCACCCTCACCAGTTTTCACCGCCACCGCAATCCGGCTGGCAGTGATCTTCGCGGCCAGTTCCTGCGCGCCTTCCAGCTCAGTCTTCTCACGAATAGCGCGAGCGGTCTTGAGCGACTCGACGTGCTTTTTGTTCGCTTGGGTGATGGGCAATGCCATCTTACGGGGGAAAAGGTAGTTTCTCGCGAAACCAGCTTTTACAGAAACGGTGTCACCTTCTCCGCCGATTCCGGCGATGGGCGTTAAGAGCAGAACTTGATTGGTGGCCATAAGACTCGTGTGTGCAGATACGTGATCGTGATTAAATTGGAGTTTCCCAAAACGATGGAGCGAGGGACCGGCTCGAAGCGTGAGCCAACCGCCTGCAAGCGCAGGGAATCCTTCATAGGAAACCGTGAAAAATGGGTAAGCCCCCTTTCACTGTCAAGCTCTCATAGTTGAGAAAATTTCGGACGCCGCGAATAAGGCGTCTCGACTCTTTTGTTGAAGTACCTCCGATTGCGGATGGATTTCCTGACCACCGCCCTATCGGAACGGCTATGGCCGATCCGATATGCCAATTCTCTGCCCGTAGCGGCGGCGCAGTAGCGATGCCGTCCGCCGTGTGGATCACTTTCGTGGATTCAAAACCCTCGCCAACTCCACCTTAAGGGCGATCCCACTCAACATAATCTCCCAGAAACTAATCCCGAGTGAAGCCAGCATGAGAAAGAGTGATAGCCCGAAAACGAATTTCCCTGGCAACGCAAACCCGCTGTAAAGCAGTAGGATGGATACGACGCAAAAAAACAGGCTGGCGATACCACAAGCCTGCATGCCCTTAATTAAAGTGATCCGTAAACTCAGATTTTTGATTTGGGTGCGTACGTTTTCATTCACATCGACATCAGAGCGATTTGCCAAAGAGCGCACGATATTCGCAATCGCCAAAAACCGATTGGTGTAGGCAAGCAAAAGCAGAGAGACCGCCGGGAAAAGAATTGCGGGCGTGGTGAGTGTGATTTCCATGTCTGTGAAGGATTTAGCGCGAAAAGTAGCACCGTCCTTGGCAAAAAGACAATGCTGGGTTTTTGCTACCATGGAAAGCATTCTCGTCGGTTCTCCCGCCGCCAGGCCACCGCAATCTCGGAACGGCTCTCGCCGATCCGCTACATGCCGCCGCCTTCCTAAGGTCCGCAGACGATGGGGCAACGCCTTTGTCGCGGCAGCGTATCCGTAGCGGCAGCGCGACAGCGATGCCGACCAGCCGCGGAAGACCCCCGCGTGCAACCAGGCCACCACAATCTCGGAACGGCTTTCGCCGATCCGAGATTGCGGTCGAAACTGATGCCTTTGCAGACCTTGCCTAGACGGCGGCGGTCTCGGCAAAAGTAAAGGCGTATTGACTGAGGCGGCGCTGGATTTCCGAAATAATCGCCTTTTCCTTTTCCGGACCCTCGGCCGCGAAGGTTACTGAAAAGCGGACGTAGTTGCCCACATCGTCCCAGGGAACTGTACTGATAAGCTCCTCGGTGATGAGCCACTGGCTGAAGGCCTCGCCGCTCTCAAACTCGGTTACCTCACCATTCCGCTCGGCAGCCTTCGGTGCCGCCACGTAGAGGAAGAAACTGCCCTTGGGTTTGCGGGCATTAAACCCGGCATCGTTGAGCGCGCTGACAAGCCAGTCCATCCGACGGGAGTATTTTTCTGCGATTTTTTCGGTGATCCAGGGATTCTCCAACGCGGTCTTTCCTGCTTCCTGAATAGCCAAAAATTGTCCCGAATCGGAGTTGTCTTTCATATCCCCGTAGGCTTTGACGATCAGCGGATTACCCGCGACAAAGCCGATCCGCCAGCCGGTCATGTTAAATCCTTTCGAGAGCGAGTGCAGCTCGACCGCGACATCCTTCGCACCCGGAACGGACAAAATGGACAAAGGCTTACCCTCGAAAATCAGTGCAGCATAGGCGGCATCCTGGACCACGATCAATTTATGCTGCTTGGCGAAGGCCACTACCTCCGCATAAAACTCAGCGGTGGCAGAAGCGCCGGTCGGGTTGTTTGGATAATTGATGACGAGGACCTTGGCCCGCTCCAAGACCTCGGCGGGTATGTTTTTCAGATCCGGCAAAAAGTTGTTTTCCTCCTTGAGCGGCAGGTTATGGACCTTACCTCCGTAGTATTTGGCATGCGTTCCCAGAACCGGGTAGCCGGGTACGGTCATGAGGACATAATCCCCGGGGTTTACGAAGCATGCGGGCAGCATGTTGAGGGCGGTTTTTGAACCAATGCTGTGCAGGACTTCGGTTTCTGGGTCCAAGCCTTGCACGCCGCAGACCTCAGCCATGTAGCGCACCGCAGCATGTTTGAACGCATCTCCACCATTGTCCGCATAGCCCCGGTTTTCGGGAAGCGCTGCCGCCTCCTGCAGGGACTGCACAACCTCGGGAAAAGCCATTTCATCCGGCTCACCGACGCCCATGTCAATCAGAGCGAGGTCTGGTTTAGCTTGCCGGGCCGCTTTTTTGGCGCGCTTGATTTTCTCAAACTTGTAAATCGCGGTTGATTTTCCGTACTCACGCCCACCGATTCTCTCAGCAAACAATTCTTGGATGTATGATTCGTTCATAATGGTATAGTAACTATTCGGATAATTAAAGTTGTTCGATCTGTGTGCTTTTGCTATCCAGAGAAACGAAAAGTACTATGGAGACATTGCAAACGGTCAACGAAATGCAGGCTTATACTGCAAAATTGAAGCATGCGGGGGAAAGCATCGCCCTCGTGCCAACGATGGGCTGTCTTCACGAGGGGCATCTTTCCCTGATTCGTCTGGCAAAACAGCAGGCATCGCGGGTAGTCGTTTCGATTTTTGTAAACCCCACGCAGTTTGGTCCGAATGAGGACTTTGACCGCTACCCCCGTCGGATGGAAGCTGACCTGGCCGCCTGCGCAGCAGAGGGGGTTGATGCTGTCTTCAATCCTTCCAGCGAGGAGATTTACCCCAAAGGCTATTCAACATTCGTAAATGAAGAGGTGATTAGTTCCGGGCTTTGTGGCGTTTCGCGGCCAAATCATTTTCGTGGGGTGACGACTATCTGCACGAAGCTCTTTATCATTATACAGCCGGATATCGCTGTCTTTGGGCAAAAAGATGCCCAGCAAACCGCGGTGCTCAAAAAGCTCGTGCGCGACCTCTGCCTGCCCGTCACCATCGTCATCGGCCCCACTTTGCGGGACGAAGACGGCCTCGCGATGAGCTCACGCAACCGAAACCTGACACCCTCCCAGCGCCAGGACGCCCTTTCCATATCCCGCGCCTTGAAAATCGGTACCGAAATGGTGGAAAAGAACGTCCGCAGCGTGGACCGTATCGTTGCCGAAATCACTCACCACATCAGCCACAGCCGAAGAGTGCGGCTCATTTACGTACAGGTGGTCGACAGAGAGACCATGGAACCAGCCAAAACCATCATTCCCGGCACCCAAGTCATCTGCCTGGCAGCGTGGGTGGATGAGGTGCGGCTGATTGACAACGCACTCCTTTAAACAATCTTTCCGAGGTTGTGCCCAACAAGCGAGCTTTGCGGGAATCGCTTCAGCATGCCCGTCGGCAAGGATTTAGCTACAAATGCACAACACCTGCAGATCAAAGAAACCAAGCCATTTTGGTCCTTAAATAATGAATAAAGAATTTGATGTACTTGTTGTTGGGAGTGGCATTGCTGGTCTGAGCTTTGCCTTAAAGGTTGCCGAAGCGGGACACTCCGTCGCCATTGTCACCAAAAAAGACTCTGCCGAATCCAATACAAACTATGCCCAAGGTGGCATTGCTGCCGTCACTTCCGATACAGACAACGTCGAAATGCACGTCGCCGATACCCTTGAGGCCGGAGATGGCTTGTGTGATGAGGAGGCAGTCCGGGAGATCCTCCGCTGCGGCGCCGAAAGCATCGAAGAACTCATCAAACGCGGCGTCGACTTTACTCAACTGCGCGATGGTCGAGTCTCGCTGGGTAAAGAAGGAGGTCACTCCAAGCGCCGCATCCTCCACGTCAAGGACATCACCGGAAAGGCCATTGAAAAAGCCCTCCTGCACGGCATTCACCACTCGCCAAATATCACTACCTACGAGCATCACTTCGCGATTGACCTCATCACCGCGCGAAAACTCCGGGAAAATGGGCATACGGTGGCAATGGAAGGCAGCGGAGACAGGGTTCTGGGTATCTACGCGCTCGATACCGAGAAGGAAGTTGTGGAAACCTTTGCTGCCCGTGCTGTCCTTCTCGCCACTGGAGGCATCGGTCAAATCTATCAGTACACCACCAACCCCTTCATCGCAACGGGCGACGGCATCGCCATGGCCTATCGCGCCGGGGTGGAGATCCGCAACATGGAGTTCATCCAGTTTCACCCGACCGCACTTTATGCCGCCGGTTCGGATCGCTTTTTGATTAGCGAAGCTGTCCGGGGCGAGGGGGCTATTCTGCGAAATTTGGATGGAGAAGCCTTTATGCCCGGTTATGACGAACGCAAAGACCTTGCGCCGCGGGATATCGTGGCACGGGCCATTGACTCGGAAATGAAGAAAAAAGGTGCCCGCCATGTTCAACTGGACATCACCGGACGGCCTGCCGAGGCGCTGCGCGATCGTTTTCCAAACATTTACGATACTTGCGAAAAACACGGCATCCTTCTGGAGCGGGACCCCATTCCGGTCGTCCCCGCCGCCCACTACCTTTGTGGTGGCGTGAAAACGGCCTTGGATGGTTCAACGGATTTGGCCGGGCTATACGCTTGTGGGGAGGTCGCTTGCACTGGTTTACACGGCGCCAATCGCTTGGCCAGTAATTCATTGCTCGAGGCGGTTGTCCTCGCCAATGAAGGGGCCAAGTCCGTGGCTAACTACCTGGCTAGCACCCATGAGCCCCTGCCGGCGCTGCCGAACTGGGTTGATGGTGAAATGCGCGACTCGGATGAGCGCGTGGTGCTGCTCCATAATTGGGATGAGCTGAAGCGCGTTATGTGGGACTACGTGGGCATCGTCCGTACGACCAAGCGACTCGAAAGGGCCCGCACCCGCATTCGAAACCTTTCCCGGGAGATCAACGATTATTACTGGAACTTTAAGGTGGAGCCGGCCTTGCTTGAGTTGCGCAACATGATCCAGGCTGCCGAACTGGTGATAGATTGTGCCCTTCAGCGTAAGGAAAGCCGGGGGCTTCATTACACTCTGGACTATCCGGACAAAAGCCCTACCCCAATCGACACTTGGGTACGGTCGCGCAGGCAGCGCTGACCGGATGAGTCGCGTGGTACCCTTGCCACCCCTAACCGTTACCGGAGGGTGCCCTCGGCAAGCACTTTAGCCGTGGCCCTCGGCTGCCGCTCCATTGCGAACGAACCGAAACGTTAAGGGATAGCGGTAGGCCTCTCCCCGCGACGCACGCAGCGCGGCTTTGAGTGTGACGATCAGGTCGAGTAAACAAAGCAGGAAAATGAAGACATACCCCACGAGCAACGCAGTAAGCAAGAGCGAGCATACGAGATAAACGGTCCAGGAGATTTGAAAATTCAAGGCCTCCACCGCGTGCTCAGCTACGTATGCTGATTTTCTTCGCTGGACCAAATAAACGAGCAAAGGGCCGAGCACGTTACTGAAGGGTACCAAGTAACCCGCAAAAGTGACCAAATGCGCAATCGTCGCAGTACTGCGCTCGGAGCTGCTAAGCTCAAGCACGGGCTCCAGTTCGATATATTCAGATTGATCAGATGAAGGTCCGTTTTTCATTCCCATGCGCTAAACGAGGACCGCGTCCAGAGCCAGTTTAAAGAAGGATTGGTCGCGCTCAAAAACTAATGCCTCGGTTAAGAGACTTATGCAACCAGTC
Source organism: Puniceicoccaceae bacterium (assembly GCA_003567255.1). GTDB lineage: Bacteria > Verrucomicrobiota > Verrucomicrobiia > Opitutales > Coraliomargaritaceae > T3Sed10-183. Next base: position 11,194 of record PWZW01000300.1, read on the forward strand.
GCCCTTCCGCCCCACTGCAATCTGCCGCGTGAGACTTCGCGCGCCTGCGGTGCAGGCCTGCACCACGGGAAACTCAAGGTGGCACCACCATCGCATCAAGCGCTTAGAAACGCTCAAACCTATCAACACAAGTATCTTTTTATCAGCGACCTACAGCACAAAGGGAGCAACAGTTCCAGGCAATGCTGCACACGATTAAAAAAGATTTTATTAATTTTGGATTTATTTTGAACGCTGCGCAACCCATTGCGTCTATCTTAACAGTAACGCTTTTAAAAGTTCATGTAGTTTGTTGTTTGCGAGCGCTACCCTCTTTAAGGGGGTGGCGCTTTCTTTTTGAATCTTCTGCAATTATCGTGTGATTTTGAGGCAGGCTTTCAGCCTGCGTAATTTCTTTCTGGCATCCGCCCCAGCGCGTTGCGCTGGGCTACGGTGCATAAGGCCGTTGGCCTTAAACGCTGACGACGCCAACGGCGTCGCTCAACATAGCCCAGGGCAGCGCCCTGTGTACCTGGGTATCCAAGCCCTTGCAGGCTAAAGGCCTGCTTTAATCTGCGACGCTCAGGCCAGCAGTTGAGCTCGGTGGTTCAGCGACTCGGCTTAGCGCAGCTTCGTTTTAATTTCTCGCCTGTCCCTCGGAGCGGGGTGCGTTTTCGTGCCGAAGGAACCTTGAACAGCAACAAGCGCTTGGCAGCAGGGCTGCCGCAGTCCAAAGACGGCGGCGCCGCCAGGTTACAGGTCTGCGAAAAATAGAACAGCATATGCTGAATATGCTTTTAAAGATCCCACGCGGATTGCAGAAGCACCTTATTTTTGTCCAACGCAGTCTGATTCATCGTAAGTTTGCCTTTTATGCTGGCTCGATCATGGATGAAAGTACGTATGCGGCGCATTATCCACATAGACATGGACTGCTTCTACGCGGCAGTTGAAATGCGGGAACGCCCGGAAATCGCCCACCGCCCGATTGCCGTGGGCGGATCCAGCGGGCGCGGTGTATTGACGACCTGTAATTATGAGGCGCGACGTTTTGGCATTCGCTCCGCCATGCCGGTATTTCAAGCAAAACAACGGTGTCCGCACCTCACCGTACTCCCCGTGCGTTTTGAACTCTATCGCGAAGTTTCCCGTCAGATCCGAGAGATCATGCATACCTTTACCGAGCTCGTCGAACCGCTTTCTCTCGATGAAGCCTACCTCGACGTGACCCACCTCGCCCGACCAGGCGCAGAGGTCGCCGCAGAGATTCGGGCAAACATTTACGAGGCAACCCGGCTGACGGCATCTGCCGGAATCGCTCCCAACAAACTTCTGGCCAAGATTGCCAGCGACTGGAATAAGCCCAACGGGCAATTCAGCATCCCACCCTCCGCCATTCCGGCCTTTGTGAAAACCCTCCCCATTCGAAAGATCTGGGGCATAGGTCCAAAATCCGCTGAAAAAATGGCCGCCCTCAACGTGAACACCTGCGGTGACTTACAAGCCATGGCAAAAGCAGATTTGATCCATGAATTTGGAAGCTTTGGACTGGACCTCTACCACCTCTGTCGCGGAAGGGATGAACGTCCCGTCCAAGCGAACCGAATCCGCAAAAGTCTCAGCAACGAACGCACCTACAGCCACGCTTTCACAAGTTTAAGCAGTTGCGAAGCCGCGTTAGAGCGCCAATTTGAGGAGTTGGTCGAGGATCTTAAAACTCACGCTGCCGAGCGGAGGATTGAAAAGCTTTTCGTGAAACTCAAATTTTCTGATTTTCGCCGGACCACCGTTGAGTCGATGGATAAGCAGCCAAATTGGAAAACGTATCTGGCCTTACTGCGCACCGCCTGGGGCAGATCAGGCGAATCAGTGCGCTTGGTCGGTCTCGGCGTTAGGTTTGCTGAAGCGCATCGTGGACCCGAGCAAATGGAACTGGCCCTTTTCCCTTCGGAAAGCTCAGCCAGGGAATGGTGACCGTGTGCCCTTGGGAAGGGGCAAAAATCACAAAATAAATGGCGCGCAGCCTACCCCTAAGCTGCGCGCCAACCATTGTCTACTTTATTCTGTTACCCCAAACTCCCTTGCGGGAGAAATTGAAAGTGTTGATGAGAAGAGATAAACCCGATTCTGAATAAACATCAAGTACTTTTTTCTGTTTTTTACTTCTTTTTTTAGTTCTTCTGCAATCATCCCCGTGGGATCGTTTAAAGCATAAAAGCATATTCTGTTCTATTTGTCCCAGACCGATTACCCGACGGCGCAGCCGTTTTTGGACTGCGGCAGCCCTGCTGCCAAGCGCTTGTCGCTGTCCAAGGTGCTTTGGCACAAAAACGCACCCCGCGACGACGGACAGGCGAGAAATAAAAACGAAGCTGCGCTAAGCCGAGTTGCTGAACCAAGGAGCTCAACTGCTGGCCTGGGCGTCGCAGATTGAAGCAGGCCTTCAGCCTGCAAGGGCTTGGATAGCCGGGTACCGAGGGCGCTGTCCTGGGCTATGTTGAGCGACGCCGTTGGCGTCATGAGCGTTCAAGGCCAACGGCCTTATGCACCGTAGCCCAGCGCGACGCGCTGGGTCGAATGGCAAAAGAAATTCCGCAGGCTGAAAGCCTGCCTCAACACTTTGGTGGCGAACCCGCTGCCTTAAACAACGCTACACATCACACGATAATTGCTGAAGATTCTTTTTTTTTGATTCTCCGGGCAGATCCGCCAAACCACTCTGAGCGAACCCCCGGCATTTCAAAAATATGGCGCGAAGCCTACCCCAAAAGCTTCGCGCCACGTTTTGATCGGTATTTTATTACCCCAACTCCCCAACGGAAGAAAGATCTGCTCACAAAAGGTTCAAATGCAACTTCCGTTCCAAACCACTAGACATGCGGATTTTTTTCGAATAATGGGTTCACACAGATAAAAAACGAACCAAAGGCATCATTTAAATCAGCGAAAAAGGGCTACGCTTTTCCCCACCAGCTTGGCAGGCGCAAACCGCTGAATTGAACGGTGCAACAGGCGGAGTTTCCCCAGGTCGCCGCCCCTTGCCTCACTGCAACCGATAGGTCCCCCTGGCATGGGTTCAATAATGCCTGAGAGGACTGTGCGCTGCGCTTGTTGCGCAAAAGTTGAATTTACGTGGAGGATGGGCTTGCCATTGAGTAAGAAACTTCAATGCTATGCCTGTTCGTTGGTTTCAAAAAGCCAACCAGTAACTGCCAATCAGGTAGCTCGAGAGCTTTCTTGTTTGGCCTGTCGCATAACGTTTGACCAAAATGGAAATAGAAACTTTCCCCAATCCAAATACGGAACGCCCGTATGTCATCCAACACATTCAAGAGGAGTTTACATCCACTTGCCCGAAGACCGGACATCCGGACTTTGGCACGGTCGTTTTTACCTACGTACCCTCAGCGCACTGCATAGAGCTGAAGGCAATGAAAGAGTACCTTCAGGGCTTTCGCAACGAAGGCATCTTTTATGAGGCAGTCACCAATCGCATCCTCGACGATTTGGTTAAAGTAACCAAACCGCAATGGGCGCGGGTGGAAACCATCTGGCGTGGGCGGGGTGGCATTCGTTCGGTGCTGACCATCGAACACTGTCCGAAAGGCTACACCGGCCCCAAGGCTGAGCCTTTCCGCTACTAAGGTCTGACGATTCGAAAATGACCGTGGAAGTAAAAGAAGCACCGGTTTTTGATCGTGATTTCCTCGTCGATCTGGGCGGGTGGACGGTATTAAAGCAAGCACAGCGACTGGTGGAGGCCGAAGCTGTCAAAGAGGTGTCATGGGATCCCCCCATCCTCAGTGGCGTAGTCGGCAGCGCGGCTAAACAATACCATCCCCACCTGAACCTCCGCTCTACCGTATTTGCTGAAAATAAGTGCTCTTGTATTGAAGGTCGGCGCGGGCAAATCTGCGCGCATGCCGTCGCAATTTGTCTGGCGTATCAGGCAAAGCGAGATGCCAAGGCATACGCAGAGCGAAAAAAACTGGAAGCAGCGCACGATAAACAGGAAGCAACGCAAGCTAAGCACCCGTCCAAGCGCGCTCAAAAATCAGCACTCAAGCCGGAAAAAACGGTACGCAACATCAAGATCGACCGCAAGCAAGGTGCTTCGCTCAGAGTACTCTTGCAACTCCCACCGAATTTTTCTGCAACGGCCCCCAGAGACGCCATCATGGTCAAGCTGGAGGCAGCGATTGAGGGAGGCATTATTCCTCTGGAAAAACTCGAAGCCGATAAGGCCTATAGCACTCCCAAAGCACATGAAAAACTGCTTTGTCTGGTCGAGTTTCTCTGTGGCGGTAAGCTTGCCAGCCTTTTGCAACTCACCCGGGCCCAACTGAGGATGCTTCTCGAGCCCGTCCAAGGCGCTCCGGTCGTCTATTGGATGACCAAGCCAGACCAACCCATCGCGTGGGAAGACGGCACCCTACCGGGGGTTCACGAACTGCTTGAGAGTGAAGAAGCGGAGGAAACTTCCCTTCAACCCGAGTCCGGAAGTGTTCCCATTTTCAACCCCGACCCCCAGACGGGAAACATTTCTCTGAACGGACGCCCCCCCTCGCAGGAAAACCCGCGACGTGCCGCCGAGGCAGGTGCATTCAAAAGCTGGAATACCAAAGAAGGCGACTACCCTGCGGCTGACCACAGAGCGGAAAATATTGATGCACATCCCACGCACCGGGTGATTGTCGATGGTTCACCAAATTTCCTGGCGATTCGTCTCCCCCGGGATGAGAGTGTCGCCGAACTGCGGACCCTGCTCAAGACAGCCAACTTCATCCTTGATCCCACC
>PWZW01000320.1 GCA_003567255.1 Puniceicoccaceae bacterium
AAAAATATAGCCAGGCTATATATAAGCAAGGTAAAAATTAGATTTTGTGAAGGGTGTGAATGCCGGGGGATTGGATATCGAACCGTAGCCAGAGGGTTTGGTGCGGGAGCCAAGTGCGTATGTTTTCTGGCCATTCAATACAGAGGAGCCATGGACTTTTGAGGAAATCTTCTATGAGCAGGTCGTCCATCGCTGCGGAGTCTTTGAGGCGATAGGCGTCGCAGTGAACGAGTTGTCGCTTGCCTTGATAAACATTATAAAAGTTGTAGGTGGGGCTTTTGATCGGCTGGGTTACCCCGAGGGTTTCGCCGAGGAAACTGACGAAGGTAGATTTGCCACTTCCCAAATCGCCCGAGAGTGCCAGGACTTGATCCTCGGGTAAAACCTGAGTAATCATTTCAGCACATTTCCTGGTTGCGTTCAGCCCTTCCATCACGACCCCTTGAGAGAGTTGTTGATGGAGGGTTTCCGTTTTGAGATCTTCGGGCCGGTATTTGTTGTTTATCGTCACCAGCTAAAAATGTTCGTAACCTTGTTGGTGGGTAAAGGGATTTCCGGTGCTGGCGTCCACAATGGTTTGGCCTCGGTTATGGCGGCGCGTGGCAATGGTGCCGATTTTACTCAGAGGAACTTTCGGAAAAGCCTTCGACCATTTTAATGGCCAGGGGTCGCCGGAGTGTCTTTCCGGGATACGTGTACAAAACAAGAGTTCGTAATCCTCGCCATCCTGGAGTGCGTGAGCGATGGGGGGTAAGCCACTTGTTTGTGCGAGAGAGGCGGCTGCTACGGAGATGGGGATTGCGCCAGGCTCTAGTACAGCGACGGTTCCTTCATTTAAAAGTGCGGGCAGGTCTTTGGCCAAGCCGTCCGTCAGGTCGATCATTGATATGAGGGGAGCGTTTTCAACGAGCCAGCGTCCTTCCAAAATACGTGGAGTGAAGGAAAGGTGGTGACCCAGGATACTGCCTCCGAGTTGACCCGTTACCCAAATTTCGTCTCCTGGTCGTGCGCCAGTCCTAAGGATAGGCTGGTTGGTGGATCCCCAAAGTGCAAGTACGGCGGAGAATTGACCCTTGCCAATAGCACTTAGGTCGCCGCCGACAATTTTTAGGTTAAAGGAATCGGCGGCATTGGCGGCTCCTTTAAAAAATTGCTCAAGCCAAGGTATAGAGAGGTCGTTGCCTGCCAGAATAGTTAGGAGCGCTTCGTGGGGCACGCCTCCCATGGCAGCAATGTCGCTCAGGTTGCGATTGATTAGTTTGGCTCCGGCGCGTGCCGGGTGGTGGCTCTCCAGGAAATGGCGCCCGAGCGTTAGGGCATCGGTTGTCTTGATAGCATACTTCCCGGCACCCGAGGGCAGTGTGCGCGTGACTGCACAGTCATCTCCGATGCCTTCGGGGTAAGCTGGATTTACGGGGCCGAGCCAAGTCTGAATAAGCTGAATAAGCGCCTTTTCACCCAGACTCTGCAATGAGTCAGCGGATGAGTTGAAAGGCATGTCGATGGCAGGAAGCGGCATTGAGCCTAGCGCTGACCGGACAAATCTTTTGATATGTCAGTGGATTGACGGCGAGCCTGCCTCCATCGTTCGCGGTGCTTTTTGATCCAATCAAGCAGGGCTCGCTCAAATCCAATGTCGTGACCCACTTTTTCGGATTCAATCCATTTATGGCGCAGGATTTCGTCTCGCTCAGCGAGAAACTCCTGGTACAGGCTGGATTTTTGAGCAAACACAGGCCTTCCGGGGGGTTCGGATGAAGAGACAGGGGACTTTCTGCACTCAGTCATTTATTTGTAACAAATGCAGGAATTTAAAAATGTCAAAGTATAGTTTTTGGCTAAGCTGGAAGGGCCGCGACAATTTTATTGGCAATCTGTTGAATGATTTTCGCGGCGGCGTTATCCGGATGGCTTACGACAATCGGGATTCCATTGTCGGCGCCTTCGCGGATTAGGGAATCCAAGGGCACCCTGCCAAGGAGTTCGGTTTTCAGGTCTTTAGCACTAAGTTCACCGCCACCCTCACCGAAGATGTACTGAGGACCGTTGGGAGTTTCGAGGTAGCTCATATTTTCGACGACGCCGAGCAGTGGGACATTTACTTTTTCGAACATCCGCGCCCCTCTTCTCGCAACATTGGTCGCGGCAGCTTGCGGCGTGGTTACGATCACTGCACCATCCAAAGGAAGTGTTTGCACGAGGGAAAGCTGGGCATCTCCCGTGCCCGGGGGGAGGTCCACCACTAGGATCTCGATTTCTCCCCAATCCACATTTTGAGCAAATTGTTGGATGGTCTTCATAATCATGGGGCCACGCCATACGACGGGAGTTTGCTCATCGACAAGAAAGCCCATAGACATGACACGCACCCCGAAGTTTTCGATTGGCATGATCATATCATTCTCGATTTCCGGTCGGCCGGATGCGCCGAGCATGAGGGGGACTGAGGGACCATAGATATCGCAGTCCATGATGCCAACCTGGGACGGGCGTCCGGCATCTTCCAAAGCCTGGCGGATACCGCAGGCCAAGTTCACGGAGAGGGTGGACTTGCCGACCCCGCCTTTTCCGCTGGCGACTGCGATCGCGTAGCGGACCTTTTGCATGGGCTTTCCGCCGATCCCGCTTTGGCTAGGGTCTTGTGAGCTGCCGGGACCATCCGGGCGGGGCATCTGTTTTGGCGCGTTGACCGTCATGTCAACTTCGACGCTGCGCACCCCATCCAATGCACCGATGGCCTCTTCCACATCGTGGCGAATTTTATCCGGCACAGAGGTATCTCCGGCGGTTAGCTCGATTTCGACGGTAACGGCACCGTTTTTCTCGGACAGATTACGAACAAGTCCGAAGGAGACGATGTCTCTGCTGAACCCGGGATATTTTACGGAACAGAGAGCGGCTTTGATGAGTTCGTTTTCAACAGTCATATATAAGTTTGGACGATGGCGTGCCCTTAGCTGCTTTCAAATGAAAAAGGGAATCAATTTGCGTTTGCCGATCATCTCGTGGGCGTTCTAAATAGGGACCATGCTTATTCGGTCACTCTTTCCTGCCTTCATTTTATGTATCTCGACGATCCTTCCTTCGGTGTTTGCGGAGGAGATTGATATTGGCCGAGCTGTGAGGGAAGGGGCTGAAACGATTTCAATCCGGGTGGTGAGCTCTGATCAAAATGTTCAGCAGTTGGCAAGACGAGCTCTTTCCACGCACGGTGGGCTTAACGTGACAAGTCGTGAAGACGCAGCGGTCAGGGTCGCGCTGACAGCCAGTGGATCTACCGTGGAGGTTGAGTTGCAAGGCCGTTCCAGGCAGGCGCGAACTTCGGTCCGCGGAGCTGATTTACGTACTGCCGTTTTGCGGGCTTGTGACCAAGTGGTCGAAGCCCTCTTTGAAACTCCGGGATTTTTTGCCTCTGATTTGGTTTTTGTGGGGAAGCAGCGTGGAAATACGGAGTTGTACCGCAGCGACCTTTTTTTCACGCAAGTGCGTCCCATTACCAGTGATCGGTCCTTGGTGGTGACTCCCCGTTGGAGTCCCGACGGAAGTAAAATCGTGTACACCTCCTATCATGCCAGTGGTTTTCCCGACGTGTTCATGATTGATTTGTCGAGTGGACGGCGAACCGCTCTGGCTAATTTTCGAGGAACCAACACGGGCGCAAGTTTCAGCCCTGACGGTCGGCGCATTGCAATGGCGCTCTCAGGGACGGGAAACTCGGAACTTTTTCTTGTAAACAGTG
>PWZW01000170.1 GCA_003567255.1 Puniceicoccaceae bacterium
GCCATCGCAAAATGATTTTGGATCTGCATCTGCACCTTCATACGCGGTTCCGAAACCCCGCCAGCCGGCTGTTCCCCACTTTCCCTTTCAGAAGACAATAGCTCCTGACGAAGGGTCATGAGCTCATTGAACGTCATCTCCTTTAACCGCCTTCGATCGGAACCAGGGCTGAACAAACGCTCCAAAGGGAGGGCAATGGAAAGCTCCTCAAAAAAGCCCGTTCGCCCCGGATCATTCTGATAAGCCTCTGGATCTGTGGGATCACGCTGTTCAGCAGTACCATCCCGCAAAGTAAGCACCAACTCGAGATCCGCCTCATTAAACGCCAAGTTCCCGCTAGCCGCACGCATGAAAAGCGTCGCCCTACGCTCATTATCCAATTCCCAGATCCAAAAATCCTCCAAATCCGCACCCCTGCGCCCACCCATGTAGATGACGTAACCGGGAAATTCAGTGATAAAGCGCTTTTCCTGAATAAGATTTATCGGATCCTCGCGAACCGTTTCCGCCAAAAGCGCCTTGTAAGCGATCCGAGACTGTGGGGCAAAGTGGAAATTCACAATCAGCGCCGCAACCATGCCGATCATGGCGATGAAAAAAACCGGTGCCGCAATCTGGTAGATGCTCACACCCGCGGATTTCATGGCGGTAATCTCGCGCTGCGAGGACAAGCGACCAACGGCCACCAGCGTTCCGGTAAGTACACCCAACGGCAAGGCATACGCCGCGACGTAGGGCACCAAAAGTCCGAGAAGCTTCAGGGTGATCACTACATCCAGTTGTCCCGCCATCAAAAGTTCGTCGCTGTCCCGCAGTGCATTCCCGGCGATCAGCACGAAAACAAACAAGCCCATAGTTATCGCGGTGGCTGAGATGATTTCCCGCAGGATGTGGCGATGAAGCAGACTAAACATTCCCCTTCTTTCTCTTCATCTTAAGACCACGAGACAACTCATAAAAATAATAAATCAGTTTTGTTATTTACTTTATGGTGAGTTTGTCTTGGATGAAGAAATGAGAAAGATCTTTAATCCAAGTGGAGGCGTATATCATTGCATGAGTCGATGCGTTCAAGGGCGACGTTTACTGAACAAGCCGGAGCAGGAGGTTTTACGGCAACAGCTTTTTCAAGCGGCGGCGTTTTCCGGTTTGGAGGTCGTGACCTATTGCATCATGTCGAATCACTTTCACGTGCTCGTTCGGGCACCTGCGCATAACACATGTGTAGATGATGCGGAACTGATCCGCCGCTATCAAATCCTCTATCCCAAATCCACGCGCTTCTCCCCTTTCCCAACCGTATCCATCCCGGAAGCCCTGAAACAGAATGGCGCACAGGCCGAAATCATTCGCACTTACCTTTTACGCAGAATGCACGATGTTTCTGAGTTCATGCGCACTTTGAAGCTACGGTTTAGCCTTTGGTATAACCGCATGCATGACAGTTTCGGGACGCTCTGGGCGAATCGCTTCCACTCCGTCTTAATTGAGGACCGGCCCTCCATCGTGAGAACCGTGGCGGCATACATCGACCTGAACCCGGTTCGCGCTGGAATGGTCAAAGACCCCAAAGCATATCGTTTTTGCGGTTATGCTGATGCTGTGAACGGGCACGCCGTTGCGCAAAACGGCATTTGCCGAATGATGGGCGATGGCCAGACGCAAACAACGGCAGAGCGCCTGGCTGCTTACCGTTGTCTGTTGTTTGGCGAAGGCGCGAAGGAGCTTCGCGCTAAGGCAAATATCGATCAGGCTGCAGTCCGCGCAGTCTTTAAGCGGGAGGGAAAACTCGGTCCCGGTGCCATGTTGAAATCCCGGCTAAAACACTTTACGGAAGGGGCGGTGATCGGATCAAGTTTGTTTGTACGCAGTTATCTCAAGGGCAAAGGGCGCTCCCCCACCCCTATTTTTCAATCGATGGGTTGCGAATGCTGCGGCATACCCTCGCAGAGTAAATTGGGTAGACATTAAACTTGCGACCTACCCCTCTCCACCGCCACACGCCAGGCTAGCTTTAAATTTCAGCGTGGCCCCGTGGCTGTGGACTTACGGAGCTATGCCTGATGCGCACGCATGAATGCTTTGATGGACTGAGGTGTGGGCTGGACGTGATGTTTAACGATAGGCACGGATTTCAGGGCTTCCAGTGAAGCGTGCCTGGGCTCAATGCCAAGGGCAGTATGGATGGTGTCCGGAAACTTTGCCGGATGTGCGGTGGCAAGGACGACGACAGGCGCGTTGTCGCTGGTTTCTTGAAACCCACAGGCGGTATGCGGATCAACCACGTAATTGTAATCTTGATAAACCCTTTTAATAATTTCCGGAATTTCAGCGTCTGCGGTTCGCGTACTTGAGAAGTTTCCCTTCTCGAAATTTTCGAAAGTGAACCTTCCCCCTGACTTAAAGGCCTCCATCACGCTGCGAACTTTGGCGGAGTCCCCAGACTCCATATAATAGAGGAAGCGTTCAAAGTTTGAAGCGACTTGTATATCCATTGACGGAGCCAAGCTTGGAGCCACCGCATCGACAACATACTCACCCGTCTGAAAAAGGCGGTGGAGAATATCGTTTTGGTTGGTGGCGACCCGGAACCCTGCGATGGGTAAGCCCATCTGTGCGGCGAGCCAACCGGCGAGGACATTGCCGAAGTTGCCGGTAGGGACAACAAAAACAGCTTCTTCCCGCATTCTTGGGTCAAGTCGAAACCATGCGTAGATATAGTAAACGGACTGGGCAAGGATGCGGGCTAAATTGATTGAGTTTACCGCTGAAAGGCCCACTTCCCGGGCGAAAGCAGCATCGCCGAAGACCGTTTTCAAGGCCGCCTGCGCGTCATCAAAACTGCCTTTAATAGCGAGCGGAAAGACGTCTTCGGCACCCGTACAGGTCATTTGGCGCTCCTGCAGCGGAGACACCCGTCCGTCCGGGTACAGAATAAAGGTACGCACCCCGGCTTTACCCAAAAGGCCATGAATGGCTGCTGCGCCAGTGTCCCCGGAGGTCGCTCCCAGCACTGAGATGGGACGGCCGGTTCGCTCAATTTGCTGGGCGTAAAGATTACCCAACAATTGCAAGGCAAAGTCCTTGAAAGCCAAGGTGGGCCCATGAAAGAGCTCCAAAACCGCTTTGTCTTTCGAGAGATGGCGAAGGGGAGCAATTTCGGGGTGTTCAAACCGGGTATAGGCATCGCCAACCAGATTATTCAGGACGGAGCGCTCAAGATCAGTGGCAAAAATTGCGAAAAACTCCGCGCACAATTCAGCATAGGACAAAGGCTCCCAACGCTTTAGGTGGGTGCTGATGTCCGGCAAAGTTTCGGGCAGGTAGAGGCCACCGTCCGGGGCAAGCCCCTGTTCAACCGCAGTTAAAAAGGAAACCGCGGGAACTTGGCCACGTGTGCTGATGTACTTCATGCTCGGCAAGATGAGAGCGTGGACGCCCGCTTATTTATCCCCGCTATCCCCAAGGGCAAAAGCATCGTGGACGACGCGTACAGCCTCATCGGCGTCCTTGGGATCGATGGCCACAGAAATTTTGATCTCGGAGGTACTCACCATTTGAACATTGATGCCTGCATCGGCAAGCGCCTCGAACAATTTCGCGGCAACCCCGGAGTGGGTCCGCATCCCTACCCCGACAACAGAGACTTTGGCAATGTCGCTGGCAGAAAACAGCTCTTGGTCTGACTTCCGATCCTGGAACAGGGTTGAGACGGATTTTTCGGC
>PWZW01000188.1 GCA_003567255.1 Puniceicoccaceae bacterium
TACGTGAAATTTTCCGAAGCAATCAGCTCAATGTGGTTTTCCTGACGCTTACGTTCCTCTTGAATCACCGAAAAAACTTCGGGATCCAAATCTGATAATTTACGTGGATCGAGGGAGATGGGTGCGGTTGCCGTGCTCATAAAATGCTTATGTTTAAAATTAGTGCGTTCGAATCGAATCCAGTAGCAAAAAACAGAAAACGGAATCTGGCAAACCGAGAAACGATCCTAAAAAAGGTTTTCCGAATGCTGGGCTCCTTCAATAATGCAGCTTATTCAGTTCTCTGTTTTTTTAGTAGGTTGGAATCCAGTCGCTGTTGCGCGCGCTCCGTTGTGGTCTGGTAGGTGTTTTGTCGGCAGTCGGTGAACCGTCGATGGTGTCGGCCTGCCTTTCATCTTCTTCGGGAGTGCGCTCCGAGGTTTCTGCAGAAGTCACCTCGCTTGTGCCCGAGCGGTTGGCTGCCTGAGCTTCTTGTTCGCTCCAAAACGGCCACCACCAAGGATCATTTTCCTTGCTTGGGGGCTCGACGACAAACGTATCCTCAGGAAATTCACTATATTCGGAACGGCCGAAGGGCCAAAGCCGACTCAGAAAAGTAGTTTCGCTCGGACCGACAAGTGCGTCGTTCAGAGCGTCATCCTCGTGAAGCGCATGGCTCGCACTCATTCTAGCTTGTTCGAAAGCTTCCAATTTGCTGCGGTCCGCTGGTGTAGTTCTGAAAATCCGGCTGGGAACGGCGTCAACCGGTCTGCCTGCCTCGAACTCAAAAAGCACAAATCCCGTGCCAATAGCGCTGATCACTTGGCGAAGTCCATCATCCCAATTTAAAAACAAATCCTGGCCGCTAAGCCGCCATTCTCCGTCAAGGGAGGCGCGTCGGCTGGTTGAAATTCCTCCGAAGCGACTTAAAGAGATACGCTCCAAGCCGAGGCCTTGACGTTCCACGATCCATTCTCCGCGGTAGAAACGCTGAGCTTCTCTGCGGCTGGAGAAACTTATCCCCCCTCGAAACCTTTCCCGTTCCGCTTCATACTGGGTCAGCCAATCTGTGGGTAAGACTTCGGAACGCACCCTTCTTGCGCTCTTGGGGCTGGTGCGGTCTGTTTCCAAATTACCGCCGCTGGCGACATTGACGATTTGAAAAGTGCGGTCTTCTGGTTGGATGATGGTGTACCAACCGTTTTCCCATGTGATGTGTAGTTCACTGCCTTGGCGCGACCAGGCGCCACGTAGTGTGCCTTGCCCTGTTCCATCTGGACGCCACGTTGTCGTCGCGCTTCGGTCATCCTCGACGATTATAAAATACGAGGTATCGTCGGCTCTGGTAACCTGCCAATTTCCGAAAAAGCCAACCGCAATGTCTTCCGTTCGGGTGGATTCCCGGGACCTGGCATTTGGATCAACCGCCCAAGCGCCAAGGTGCTCAGAAGGTACTTTTTCGGTACGGGTCGTGAAGGCTTCGGTCTGTTCCACTCCGGTGAAATAGGTTACCTCAAAACCGTTTGAGATTTGGGCGAATTGGTGGCGGTTTCCACTTTCCCAGAGAACGTTCAGCGCTCCGTTTTCGAAGGTCCAGTTACCTGGAATGATGCGTCCTTGAGAAACATTCCTACCGAATTTAGAGGCAGCGCCGGAAGACCGTAAAATCACAAAAGTTTCCTTCCCTCCGGGCTCGGTCACCTTCCAGGTTCCGGTGAAGTCTGAGGTGGACCGGGTATTCGGTTGAGCAATGGCCAAAAGGCTTGTCGCGAAAATCAAGCAACTGAGGAGCACCTTTTGCCAAATGCTTCGTGGGCTAATATGCAGAATCATAAAGTTTTAGGTAGTGGGGGCTGGGGTGGCAAGCAAGCCAATTTACCAGTACCATGGCGGAGTTATTTGTGGGTGTGTGGTCGCAATGCGCACCCTATCTCAAGTTTACTCCTTGTTTCCGGACGCTTCCGTGGAGGGCTGATTTCTGCCCTTAGCCTTCTTCGAGCAAAAAGCCGAGTGGATATCATATCCCGAAGGATCTTGGAAGACCCTTAGGCCAAACTCGGAGACAATGGATAGCAAGTGGTCGAAAACGTCGGCCTGGGTCGCTTCGTGCGCTACCCAAGCGGTTTCTTTACTGAAACAATAGATTTCCAGGGGAAGTCCGTGTTCGGTGGGTTGGAGTTGTCGCACGATCAACAACTCCTCCTGCTTGATCTCGGGGTGATCGCTCAGATAGGCGACGCAATAGGCGCGGAAAGTCCCCAGGTTAGTCAGTCTTCGTCCGTTACAAAGCATATCCAAGTCGACCTTTTCGCCATCGTTGGCCTTGGCTATTTCCTCTCGCTTTTTCTCCAGATAGGGTCGCAGTCGGTGGATTCGCATCAGCCGCTCAAGGGTGGTTTGATCAACGAAATCAATAGTTTGGGTGTCGATGAAAATAGATCTTTTTATGCGGCGTCCTTGGTTTTCGAACATCCCGCGCCAATTTTTGAAGGACTTCGAGATCAGGTCGTAAGAGGGAATGGTCGTGATGGTGCGGTCCCAATTGCGTACTTTAACGGTGGTCAATGAGACATCTGTGACCACCCCGTCGGCGCCGTTACCCGGCATCTCTACCCAGTCTCCGATGCGTACCAGTTGATTTACGGAAATCATAACACCCGCGACCAGACCGAGGATAGCATCCCGAAAAATCAGGAGGAGCACCGCGGTCATTGCACCGATACCACTAAGGAAGAAAACGGGAGACTCGCCGAAGATGAACGACAGCACAAGCACCACTCCAATAATGATCACCACCAGTTTAATCGCTTGAAAGAATCCTTTAATGGGGATTTCCTGACCTCGGGGGCTTTTTTCCAGCGTTTGACGGATGGTATTCAGAACAGCGCTGAAAACCATAAGAATCACAATGATCACGTAAACCGCGACCGCAGTGCCGAGGATGTGGTAGGTCGTTTCGAAACTCTCGAATACGCTGCGGCCCAAAGAATTGAAAATAAAGGCGGGCGCCAGGTGGGAAAGGCGCAGAAAAACTTTGTTTTCCGCCAAATCATTATCCCACGTCCAAGGGGTACGTTTAACTGCACGGTCGACAACTCGGACGATGATTCGCTTCGCGAGATAGTTGGCGAGGAAGGCGAGCGCAATGACGAGAGTCAATGCGATCGAAAGCGTGGTAAGGTCAATGATCTCGGAACTTGCGCCATGCCGATGAAGAAATCGGCCAACCAAATCAGCCAAACCGTTAATAAATACTGAAGTGTTCTCGGCCAGAAATGAAGAGGCAGGGGGTTCTGGGATTTGCGAAGCAGGCGCTGACATAGACTATACAGGCAATCTATTCTTGGTGAAGAGGTCAATGCCATGCTTCGGCGGTGGAACCTGCGCGGGGGACTGCGATAAACCCAGCCATCCGCAAGGCTTCCGTCGCCGCAAATCCAAGCACGCCGAACGGGAAGCACCCCTCGGTCGAAGAAAATGGAGGACCCCTGGGAGCTGTCACCGGGCGACTTCCGCTCAAGCGTTGTTGAGGCCCAAACTGAAGAATTGTGGCATTTTTATTGCTGAATGTGGTTCGTTCGATTAGCTCCAGAATGGAGTTTGTCCATGCCCCCTAGTTTTTCCAAAAAATCTCATGTTTCTTGATAAATACGCCACCGAAAAATTTTTCGATGAGATGTTCACGCCAGACGGCCAAGTTAGACCTCACTATGCCGCGATTCA
>PWZW01000014.1 GCA_003567255.1 Puniceicoccaceae bacterium
AATGCCCTGCACGTTCCACGGACACCGTGCCCTCATCCATTTCCATCGGCCAGGATGGATGGGCGCGGAGCGTTCTCCTGAGGGCTGATTCCAGACTTTCCCGGGACGCCGATCCGCTTGCCCCGGAAAAAACTTCCGGGGCACCGTCTCTGATCAACACCGTTTGTGTAACGAAGGGCTCAAGCGTGGCAAGACGGCCCAAGGCTTCGTCCAGGCTCGACGCCTCAAACTGTCTCAAGGTTTCCATTAGTTCGCTCAAAACCTCATCGACAAAGCGTCCCAAATCGACGCTCTGGGTCTCCGCTTGACGGCGTAACTGGTCCA
This sequence comes from Puniceicoccaceae bacterium, assembly GCA_003567255.1. Taxonomy (GTDB): domain Bacteria; phylum Verrucomicrobiota; class Verrucomicrobiia; order Opitutales; family Coraliomargaritaceae; genus T3Sed10-183. The sequence continues at coordinate 325 of PWZW01000014.1, forward strand.
GCAAGGCATCCCGAACCAAGGTGTCCTGTGCCCGGATAGCGTCACGTGCCAACAAACCCATCCCCACCGTCGCAATCACTAGCAATAACCAGCAAAGCAAAAGAGTATGACGCTTGATAATCACGGGACGGGGCTGCATGCGTTTATGGACGAGGACTCATTTGTTGAGCATTCCGTCGAAATTCCGGCTGGCAAGCGCGGATTCCCCTTAGTCGACCGCCTGACGGTTCAACTGTTGGTAGCTCGAGGCCCGCATGACCTTCCGCTCGCGATTATCCAATTGGCGCGTGTTTAGGGTCTTTGATTGCTCAGCGACCGCCTCAAACTCGGCCGCCAGGGCTGCATCGAGCGCGGCGACAGGGGCCGCCTGCCCTCGCGTGGCCACATCGCGGAGCACCGCCGCGGCGCCCTGCGAATCTCCCGCGTCCTGAAGCCTCAGCGCTTGGTCCCGCGCCAGCGCAATTTCATCCAACAAACGCATGGTTTGGACTGAGGGATTCAAGGACGCCTCCACTACGTCAACTTCCGGACTGAACTGCAGAACGAGCGGCGTTGCCTGAACGTGTTCGATCTCACCACTCCCACTGCGCACCACCTCAGCATCAACCTGCTGAAGGGTTAGCGGCGCGCCGGTTGCGTCTGCGGCGATTTCCACCTCCAAAAGAAGATGACGTGCCTGACGGCGGTAAATGGGCGGCAAGCTCGCCTCGACAAACTGGCCTTCAATGGCACCGGAGCGGCCAATCAAGCGCAACGGGCGCATCCCCTTGGGCAGTTGAAGCCGGAGCGTAGCCCCGTTGGCGACCACCGATAGCGCCTGCCCGATTTCCAGGTCAACCATTCTGGGCAAATCCACCGCTCCCTCAACAAAGTAGGCATTCCCCCCACTTCGGTCCGCCAGCTGGGTCATCAGATCTTCATTGTAACCGAGGCCAAGTCCCACCGTGGAAAGGACGATCTCGGCAGCTCCGAGCTTTGCTCCGAGGGCACCAAGGTCGTCGGCGCGGGAGGGGCCAATATTTGCCCGCCCGTCAGATATCATGAGCATCCGGGTGGCGTATTGCCGACTCTGGTGTTTGCGTAGTTCAGCTGCCCCCATCTCAATGCCGCCATAAAGAGCGGTCATCCCTCCCGCCTGAAGCCCACCAATGATTCGCTCAAGCTCCGTGCGATCCTCAATCGGTCCCGCCGGGATCACCACTCTGGCGGTGCTGTCGTAAGTGATGAGCGAAAAGATGTCATTTTCATCCAAGCGACTGAGCACTTCCAGCGCGGCAAGCCGGGCATTTACGATACGCTCACCGCTCATCGAACCAGAAGTGTCCACAACAAGCGCGAGGTTCAACGGCACACGCTCTGCCGCAGGCGGAAGATCGGCACCTTCAATGATAATTTTGATAACGGTTTTTTGAGACACGCCTTCACGCAACACGGAATACTCGGGGGATACGCGTAAGGAGACCGAGGCAGGCGAAGCCGTCAGCATTCCGGGAACGATCCAGCATAAGGCAAGCAGCAGAATATGATGTATTTTCATTTTTCAGATGGGTTTGTGGTTTTCGATCTATCCCTTGCGGATTTGCAAGGTCCCGCCATTAAACCACAAACCCAACGCCAAGGTGTCAGCGCAGCGTAAAGCTTTTGTCATGTATATGTCAGCAAACCCGCCAATCCCCTAACTGACACTGTGGACTTTCATCCGAAACGCCGCAGCATCGCCCCCCCGCAACCGTACCTCAATCGGTATGCCTGCTTTTTTGAAAAGCCTCGCTGAAAGCGGCCGCTAAAATCCCGGTTGGCATCGCGATCAATCCAATGCCAGCCACCGCCGTAATCCCCGCCAAAATTTTCCCCAATACCGTGATCGGGGTGACGTCGCCATACCCAACAGTGGTCAGCGTTGCCACGCTCCACCATAAGGCCCGCGGAATCGATCCAAAGTGCTCGGGCTGACGGGAGGCTTCCACCATGTAAAGCCCGGATGCGGAAATCAACAGGAGGAAGGAGGCAAAAGCGAAGGCAATCGTGAGCTCAAAACGGCGCTTCTTCACCGCCTCGACCAGTCCATCCAGCGCCCCGGAGTAGCGCCCAAGCCGGGCGAGTCTTAAAATGCGGAAGATCCGGAACAGGCGCGCAAGAAATGGCGTGGCCCCCCCGAGCTGGGCAAGGATGGGGAGCAGCGCAAAGAGATCAACCAAGGCCCAGAAAGAGCCCATATAACGCAGTCTGCCCCAAGGCCCTTGAAAGCGCGGATCCGCTTTGGAAGCGTAAACGCGCAGGATGTACTCAATAAGAAAAACGATACCGAAGACCAGGGCGGTCGAATCGAAAAAGTGGGGAGCCCGGTCGTACAGGGTGTATTCAGATTCAGCAACGGCGAGAATCACCGATAGCACGATCAAGCTTAGCACGCCCCGGTCGAAAAGCGTAATGCGGGGTACCCCGGGGTTCCCTTTGATAATGCGATAGACGCTCTCGTACCCTTTCATGGAAAGTATCAAGACCTTTGCAAAGCCACTAGACAAGATTAGAAGCGTACACGCAAGGTATTCACACCGAGCAAAAAAGTGTCCGCTCTGCACTCAATCCAGTAAACATAACCCCGCCCGCAACACCGTCTAGTGATCCACACCCCATGCATGCCCACCTTTACGCAGCTGATTTAAATTGCTCCGAAGATGGATGAACCTGTTCCCCACCAAGTGATTTCCGGGAAGCCTACAGTACCCACAACCCGGATGCCCTTTTACGCAAATCCGCCACTCGCAAACGCAAACCCACTTTCCCACCTTCAAATTCCACCGAGCGCATCTAATGCACCAATCGCCCGATGTGTAAGGTGAGGCACTGTCAGGTGCTCATGATCTTGCAACCCATACCAAAATCAGAACACAGCTCCGATAGCGTACGGTCTGCGCTAAGTTTACAGAGAGCGCGGGAGCGCGCAGATGGCGCTGAAGGGCCCCCGAAAGGGTGAGGAATTAGGTGCCCGACAATCAGCTGACGAGCAAGCTATGCTTTCTCAGTCATCACATCGCTTGCGTTCCACGGTATTGAGCCATTTCAGCTTTGCCGATAGCATTGTGCTATCGGTTACCAATGGCTGTGTGGCGTACCCTGCAGGGCGGTCAGTGCGCCAGGCCCGCGTCGGGCCCGGCGTCTCAGGACCCGATAAAGCCTCTGGTCCCCATGCTGGCCACCCAACCCGGACGGAGCAGGACCTGCCGAATCCCGGCGAGGACGTAGCCACCTTTGGTGCGCGCAGTCCAAAATTTAGCGTTTTTTTGAAGACTGGTTTATCGGAAATAACCTTCGTTCTGGCGCGAATCAAACCTGCGCTTAACGACTGATCGGGAAGAAGTGCTAG
>PWZW01000097.1 GCA_003567255.1 Puniceicoccaceae bacterium
AGTGCGGTCTCAACCTCGTCGTTTATCTCCGAGGGCTTTCCGTCAAAACGAATGATTCCCTGATCCAGCCAAGCGACTCGATCACTGATATCAAAAACTTCCGGGATGTCGTGGCTGACCAGGAGTGCGGTGAAACCAAAATCACGCCGGTACTCGGAAATGAGATCAAATACCCCGAACTTTCTCTCCGGATCCAGACCGGTGGTGGGTTCATCAAACAGAACGATCCGGGGCTCGAGAATCAGCGCACGCGCAAAGGCCACCCGCTTCTGCATCCCTCCAGAAAGCTCCCCCGGATACTGGTTTGCCGCCGACCGAAGGTCCATCCGCTCAAGTAAACCATCTACCCTCGCTTTCAATTCCTCACCCTTGATCCGACGCCCTTCACGCAGGGGAAGCGCAACGTTTTCGGACGCCGTCAAGCTATCGAAAAGCGCGTTGCCCTGAAACATGTAGCTAAAACCGAGCGCGGCCCCTTTACCTGCACGCATTTGCTTCGCCTCCAATGGCTTACCATCAAACCAAACCTCCCCCGAATCACTCGTCAACAAGCCGGCAATGCACTTTAACAAAACTGATTTCCCCATGCCGCTCTTCCCAATAACGGTTGTCACCGATGCTTCAGCCACGGCAAGGTCCACCCCATCAAGGACCCGGTTTTCTCCGAAATGCTTCTTCAAGCCACAAACCTTCAATAATGCTTCAGCCATAACACTTACAGAAGGAAGGAGGTGATCAAGTAATCCGCAGCAAGGATCGATATACTCGACCACACCACGGAACGCGTCGCAGATTCGCTGACTCCCCTAACCCCGGGCGAGGAGGACTTACGATGGGTGTTAAACCCGCGATAGGCGCAAATGCCAATAGTGATGCAACCGAAAACCAGAGCCTTGATGAACCCACCTGCCACGTCAATCGGCTGGACACTTTCAAAAACGCGCGTCCAGTAGACGCCGGCATCCACGTTCAGAAGGACACTTCCGGTTAAGTAACCACCAAAAATACCCATCAAATCGAAAAGAGCGGTCAAAATCGGAAAACAAATGATAGCGGCCACCAGACGCGGACCGACCAAAAAGCCCGTGGGTTCAACCCCCATAGTCTGGAGCGCGTCAACCTGTTCACCATTTCGCTGGATTCCCAGCTCCGAGGCCAAGGCAGAACCTGCCTGCCCAACGACCATCAGCGCTGCCAGCACAGGTCCAAGCTCTCTGATTAAAATTAAGGAAACTGCAGCGCCCAAGGCACTCTCCGATCCGAATTTAACCAAGGTGTAGTAGCCTTGCAGCCCGAGCACTAAGCCGGTGAAGAGGCCGACAAAGAGAATAATAGGTAAGCACCGGACCCCCATTTCGTGAATGGCCCGGATCAGTTTCTCCAGCTTTTTACGCTGCCCGCCAAACGCGAAAAGCGAACTTACAAAGAAAACCGCAAACTCACCTAGCTCGTTGACGGCTTGGGTAGTGCTTCGGCCAATACTGCGGACCATTGAATGCGGAAAAGGTTGAGTGAATTAAAAAGCGACCGAACAGTTGAGATGAACGGCAAAAATGGTGCGGGTAGACGGAATCGAACCGACGACACCTGCTTGGAAGGCAGGGGTTTTACCTCTAAACTATACCCGCTTAGCTGGTGGGAAGAATTCATCGCCTACCCACGGTGGTCAAGACATAATGGAAAATTTTCTACACACTAGGCGAGCCGGGAGAACTCAGCGACGAGGACTTCCATAATCTATCAAAGATGCGCGAAAACTATCGCCACCGGACTTTGGCACGCGGCCATCGAAAGATAAATCCACTGAAAACGGTTCCAGCTGCCGACGGCTCTGTTCCTGTCGCTGGTTCGGTTCAACGAACCTTCGATCAATCCAATACTCGCGCTGTTTCGAACGAAAATCCGCCTTTTGGACCTGCCGCTGCCGAAGCACCGCGTCGCGCTGGCGCTGGCGTTCACGCGCCCTCGCCGCTGTGTAGCGGTGATGCGTGAGGTACATGTCGTCCCCCGGGATAAGTCCATTGCCAGACGCGTTCACCCCACCGTTGTCTGCTGGGAAAGGTTCCAAAACCGCAGATAGGCTAAGCAGTAATCCACCGATCATGATTGCTACGACAGCGGCCGAGGCCGCAGTGAGGTTAACCGCGCTATAAAGGCTTTCCAGCGGACTTTTTGCTGCTTGGGCACGCTGGCGATGGCTGGAACCAATCTCGCCATGCCTGCCTCCGCTGGCAGCGATCAATGCTTGGTGGATGCGGTAAGCCTCCACCATCCGCGCTTTCCGCTGATCGGAGGCACTGATGGCTGAAGAAAGCTCTTTGAACTCGTCCGCATTAATCTCGCGGTCGAGATACAAGTTAACAAGTTCCTCAAACCTTTCGTCCGTCATGAAAAATCGCTGCCCAGTAAACCGCGCAAGCTCTCCCGAGCCCGCGCAATCCGGCTCTTCACAGTGCCGACACTGATTCCAAGTTGATCCGCAATTTCCTCGTAAGAATAATTTTTAACGTTTCTTAAAACAAGCACCTCGCGGTGTTTTTCGTTGAGATCCTCCATGCAAGTAGACACTCGGTCAACAAACTCATGAGTCAAGGTCGCGTCAATTGGGTTTTCCCCTTCGGACGGCAGGATTTGTTCGAGGGTGAGGTCACCATCCGCACCAAGCGGTTGATCAATCGAAATGGAGGCGTCGCGCTTGCGTCGGAACCAATACCAGTAGCGGTTGTGGGCAAGGTTCGTGGCTATTTGATATAACCACGTTGAAAAAGATGCTTCTCCACGAAATTTATCGAGGCCGCGATGAGCTCGAATAAAGGCGTCCTGAGTGACCTCCTCTGCGTCTTCACGATTTTTAAGGAGTTGAAGGACCCGTGCAAATATCCGGTCACGATACTTGGCAACAACCATTTCAAAAGCTTGCGCATCACCATCCTTGATTCGCGCTATAAGGAGTTCATCGGCACAAGCGACTGTTTTGGTTTCTGGGGACATGGAATTGGTAGTAGTTGACATAAATGTGAGAGCCTCAAGCCTTCAATTTGTTCCAAAAGAAATTTTGAATCAAGAAAAGTTCAGTGGTTGACAGGTACACAAAGCTCCCTTTGTCTCCTCAACCTTGGGGGTCGATAGCTCAATCGGTAGAGCAGTTGACTTTTAATCAATTGGTTCCGGGTTCGAGTCCCGGTCGACCCACCACCCCAATTTTTCCGCTGTTTGCTTTCGCATCAGCGGTTTTTTTCGTTGCACCCGGCTTTGTGCACGGTCGCTAAGCTAAAAAATCCTTCCCCGAAAATAGGAATCCACACCCCGCTCCTAAGATTTTCCTTTTAAAAGAGAGGAAACGGCCCATGCTCGTCAGCTTTGGCGGGCGCCGCATCTTCATGCCGATACTACCCAGCGACCGATAAGTTCAACCAAGTAGAAACGAACCACGAAATGAATATCGAAATCCTTCAAAAAGCAGCTAACGAAGCACGTGGCTTAGCCATAGATGCGGTAAATGCCTGTAGCTCTGGGCACCTTGGCCTCCCTCTCGGTACCGCAGAAATTGGCGCAGTGCTCTTCGGCCATGCGCTTGCTTATGATCCCAAAGCACCGGATTGGTTGAATCGCGACCGCTTCGTTCTCTCCGCTGGTCACGGCAGCATGTTTCTTTACAGCTGGCTTCACCTGAGTGGC
>PWZW01000005.1 GCA_003567255.1 Puniceicoccaceae bacterium
AGCGCTGGATCTGCTGCACGGGGCGTCTGTCCTGGGCGGTCAGCGTATCTACGCTGGTGGATACGAACGGGCGCGGGACACCGACATGTTTGTGATCACCGCCGGATTGCGGCGCAAGCCCAACGAGAGCCGCCTGGACCTGATCAACCGTAACGTCTCGCTGTTCAAAACGATCCTGGATAGCATCCTTCGGGCCGGTTTCAAGGAGCGCGCCCAATTTTTTGTCGTTTCCAATCCGGTGGACATCCTGACGCATCTGGCGGTTAACATCCTTGGCGCGCCCGCGAACCAGGTTTTTGGCTTGGGAACCATGCTCGACACGGCTCGCTTTCGCTCGCTTATTGCCCGGGAGCTGGACCTGCCGGCCACTCAGGTCAAGGCGCTGATTCTCGGGGAGCATGGCGATACCATGGTGCCGCTTTGGAGCAGCGCCACCGCCGCGGGTTTGCCGTTAAAGGGCTATCCGCGGGTGGATCTCCGTTTCGAATCCTCCATCTTCGAGCGGACCCGCGGCAGCGGCGCTGAGGTCATCAAGCGCAAGGGGGGTGCCGGGTGGGCTGTGGCCGCGACGATCGCCGAAACCGTGCATGCCGTCCTGCTAGACAAGAAACTGGTGCTTCCGGTGTCGAGCGCACAAAACGGTTGTTACGGCATCCGCGACATCAGTCTCAGTGTGCCGACCGTAATCGGCGCCGGGGGTGTGGAAAAACATCTCGAAGTGGAGCTATGGCCCAAGGAAAAACAGGGCTTGATCCAGTCCGCCCAGGCCCTTAAAGCCACCTATGCCAAGCTCGGCTGCTGACGGTTTTACTCATGATTTCAACTAATCAAACATTAAACAATGCGTCAGTCTGTAACCGCAATTTTTGACCTAGGAAAGACCAACAAGAAACTTCTGCTTTTCGATCAGAAATTCCAACTGTTTTTTGAACATGAAGAAAAGTTTGAAGAAACTTTAGATGAAGACGGTTTCCCGTGCGATGACCTGACCCGGATAGAGAACTGGCTGAGGGAAACCATCGATGAACTGAGCCAAAGTGATGAATACGACCTTAAGGCAGTCAATTTCACTACGTATGGTGCATCGGTAGTTTACCTGGGTGAAGATGGAAAACGTGTGGGTCCCTTGTATAACTATCTGAAAAATATGCCTGAATCCATCCCCCAGGAGATTTACGAAAAATATGGTGGAAAAGATGAGTTTTGCCGCAAAACAGCTTCGCCCGCTATGGGAATGATCAATGCCGGATTGCAGGTGTACTGGTTTAAAAAAACCAAACCTGAGTGCTACGCAAAAGTGAAGCACATACTCAACTTCCCTCAATACCTGAGCTATCTGTTTACAGGAAAAATTGTGTCTGATTTTACCTATACTGGTTGCCATACCACCATGTGGGATTTCGACGAAATGGAATACCACCCGTGGTTGAAACAGGAAGGGATCACCCTGCCACAGCCCATTTCAAGCAAAACCACCTACCCTGCGACCATCAATGGAAAAACCATTGAATTCGGAATCGGGGTACACGACAGTTCAGCATCACTTGTGCCTTACTTCAGGGAAAGTAAGGAGCCCTTCATCCTTTGTTCCACGGGTACCTGGATCGTGATCATGAATCCATTTAACAGTGAGCCACTTACCATCCATCAGCTGCAGAATGGATGCCTGTGCTACCTGAGCACCGAAATGAAGCAGGTTAAATCATCCCTGCTATTCCTGGGATATGTGCATGATGTAAATGTGGAAAGGATCTCCACACATTTCAATGTGGAAAAAGATGCCTATAAAAACGTAGTCCTGAATCCCGGTTACCTTACTGAACCCACCGGTGATTTTTCAAACCGGAGAGTTTTCTTTGCCGGTGGACTACCTCCAGGCCATATCGATGAAAAGGTTGATCTGACTCAATTCGGGAGTTTTGATGAAGCCTATCATCGGCTCATGACCGATTTTACCCAGATAACCTGGGAAGGGCTGCAAATGATCTTCCCGGAAAAGGATCAAACCAGGACTATATACATCAGCGGAGGCTTTAACCGGAATGAGATCTTTATACACTTGCTAAAAAAGTGGTTGCCCGGAAAGCAGATCATTGCATCAGAAGTGAAAAATGCCACGGCTTTGGGAGCGGCGATGATCGTAAAGAGAGAGATGTGAAAAGTTGGAACGGAGCGGAATCTCCAACCCAGTCAGTGCAAGAGCTTAAAGTCGCACTTCAGCTTGCCCTCTTCCACGAAAACCCGGCTCCACACAACATCGCCCGGCTTGCTGCCCCCGTGAAGGGTGCCGCCCCCAAGATTGAAGTACATCGGCGGTTGACGAAAGCTCCGGGCTCCCCGAAAGCCGTCGAAAATTGCTCTTCACAGTCACATCTTCCGATAGTAACCTCGAAACTGAAGGACCATCATGAAACGCTACGGAAGTATCATCGGACTTCGTGCCGAAAAGGTCGAAGAGTACAAACGCCTCCACGCCGCCGTCTGGCCGGAGGTTTTGAAAATCATCCACGGATGCAACATTCGCAATTACACGATCTTTCTGCGCAAACTGCCCGACGGCCACCACTACTTGTTCAGCTATTTTGAATACACCGGAACCGACTTCGAGGCCGACGCCGCCAAAATGGCGGCCGATCCGAAGACCCGGGAATGGTGGGCGGCTACCGACCCGTGCCAGGTGCCCCTCCCCGACCGAGACGCCGGCGAGTGGTGGAGCGAAATGGAAGAAGTTTTTCACTGCGACTGACTATGATGGCCCCACATCAACATCTCCTTTAGGCGGATCATTTCAATTATCCGCGGACAGCAATCCTGTCGGCCCGGCAGGGCGATTTTGACCTCGAGGAATCCTTCCCGGGCCACCAACCGATGCGGCACCAAAGGGACGCTGTTCATAGACGTCGACATCGATCCCTCCGAGTCCGCCGTGGAAGCGCGCTTCTTTTGCGAACGTGCGATGGACCCCACCAGCGGCATTCTTGGAATCACTGCCTCCGGCCACCCCGAAGCGGATGGGTTCGAGCGACATCGCAATGCCGCCGTGCCGCACATTCGGTACCGGCCGAATTTATGGCCGCCGAAAAATCAGGTCGCCCTCGCCTGAAAACTGTCTCAAGGTCCAAAGAAATTTGACGGAGCAACTTTGGTTCTTTACGATAAAAGCCTACTGTTAGGTTCAAAAATAGGACCGCGTCGTTTCAAGCGAAAGAGAATAAATAACCCTTTGATAATAAATCTGATACGGATATCAAGAGTGGCCCGTTGGAACTTGAGATCACTTTTGTAAAATTCCTAAAATCAATACCAGTTGACCAAGCAGCTATGCCAAGCCCCTATGTCAGCCAGCGTGAAATCGCCAAAAAAGCCGGAGTATCCGTCTCCGCCGTTTCCCTGGCTCTCCGCAACCATCCGAAGATTTCGGAAGAGAAACGCTTGGAAATCCAGAAGATTGCGCGCGAAATGGGTTATCGCAACGATCCCGTGATCACCCAACTGATGTAGCCCCTTAGAACCGTGCGGCCCAAACGGGAATACTCCAGTCTTGCGATACTCATACCGGACCTTGATGAAAAAAACCTGAAGCAGTCGTTCGTAAGCAGGATTATCGAGGGTGTCCAGGAGCAGGCGGCCGAGGTGGGTTTCGGAGTTGAGCG
>PWZW01000113.1 GCA_003567255.1 Puniceicoccaceae bacterium
CACCCCGCGGATGCCCCAGCAGTGAAATGTAGCGTGCGCGCTCGCTCGCGCCCAGCAGCGGAGTCGCCCCCGCTCAACGACCCTAGCGAAGGATCACCAAGTCGGCCCGTCGATCTTGCTGACTCTGGTCCTTTGGAAGGTTGGGCGTTGCCTCCAAGTCGCCCTTGGAAACGGTTTCAATTCTTCCACTGGAGACACCGAGGGTCACCAAAAAGTCGCGCACGCTATTTGCCCGGCGGTCGCCGAGCGCAAGGTTATACTCTGCCGTACCATACCAGTCGCAGCGACCTTCGATAAGTAGGCCAACGTCCGGATTGTTCTCCAGGTAGTTAGCCGCTTCCTGCAGTTTTCCGCGCTCATTTGAAGCGATGGAAGACTGGTCAAAACCGAAGAACACAGGTTCCAAGACGCCTTCGACGCGCTCACGGTCACCAAACATTCCGGAAAAGCCGTCTCTCCCTTGAAGCCCAAGGCCGTCGAGGTCGCTGCCAAAGTCACCATCTAGCCCGCCGGTGATGAAATCATCGCCCAAGGCTCCGCTCTGTTGAGCACTACCACCGCTGCCACCGCCGGAGGGCGTGGGTGCTTGCGTTCGTGTACAACCGGAAAAAAGGAGTAGTGCGCTGAGAAGGAGTAAGACAATATGAGCGGGCTTTGACATCATAGCTATTAAGGTTGAGCGTGGCATCTTGGACTAGCAAACATTTTTCGAGCGTTCCACCTCATTCAGAGCAATAATTTTAGCAGAAAGTTCCTCTTTGCAAAAAAGCAGATGAAAAGCACCCTATTAATTCTTGATAACGGTTCACTGCGTCCCGAACCAACCATGGCACTTAGGGCAGTCGCGGCAACCTTGAGCAAACGCCTCGGCCGGGAGGTGCTCCCAGTGAGTATTCTCCACTCGCACAAGGTGGAGCCTGCCCGGCTGGACGGTTTGCCCGCTGCGGTTGCCAAACCATTCTTGCACACGGCGGTTGATCGCGGCGTGCGTTCTTTTGTCTGCCTTCCTTTCTTTCTCGGCCCCAGTTTGGCAGTCACCGAATACCTTCCCGGTATTTTGGAGGAATTGCGGGCGCATACACCCGACCTCCGTTACACGATCGCCCATCCGCTGGCCGGGGCGGACCCGCAGCAACCGGACCCGCGCCTGGCGGAAATTCTGGCTGAGCGGACCCGCGAAACCATGGCTCAACAAAACCTTTCCAAACCCGCAGTTTGTTTGGTCGATCACGGCACGCCGCTGCGGGAGATCAATCAGATTCGCGAACAGGTCGCGTCGCAGCTGCAGTTGCTGCTGGGCGCCGACGTGGGAGTGGTCCGCGGCTGTTCCATGGAGCGCAAGCCGGAGCCCGCGTTCGCCTTCAACGAACCTTTGCTTGAAGCCATTCGTGGCGTCGAAGGCTGCGCTGCCGGCGATTTGGTGGTCGCTATGTTCTTTCTCTTGTCGGGAAGGCACGCGGGACCGGATGGAGACGTGGCGACCATCTGTCGAGAGGTGGAAGCCGCGCACCCCGGGGCCGGGCGCTTACATCCGACCAGGTTAATCGGTGAGCATCCGAAGTTGATCGATATTTTGGTGGACCGCGCGGTCGCGGCCCTCGAAGAGCATTCCGAGACCTGAACGGCTCAGGGAAAACATCGGCGACCTTGCTCTGGCTTACTTGGTATCCTGGTTGAAGGTCGGGTCGGCAGAGGTCAGCCCATTCGAAATGGCAAAGCGGGTGAGCCCGGCGACGTCGTGCAAATTCAGCTTCCGCATAAGGTTAGTGCGGTGGTTCTCGGCCGTCTTCACGCTGATGTCCAAGCGGCTGGCGATTTCCTTGGTGCTGTAGCTCTCGGCAATAAGTTGGACGATCTGTCGTTCCCGCGTGGTCAGGCAGGCAAGGGGAGCTTCCTGCTTCTCAGGATGGATTAGGGTCTCGCGTAGAAGGCGGGCAATCTCCGGACCAAAAAAACTTCCACCATCAGAAACCGCTTCGATGCCTTTGATTAACTCAGCCAGCGGAGCTGTCTTTTCGACAATGCCATGGGCTCCGTTTTGCAAAAGGTCCCGAATGACACTCGCGTTATAAAATGCTGAAAAGATCAAGACCTTCGTATCGGGGAGCTTTTTTGAAATGCACCGCAAGACCTCCACCCCATTTAAACCAGGGAGCATGACATCCAAAATAATGAAGGTCGGCCTTTTTTCCAGACACTGATCAATCGCGTCCTGCCCGTCTCCAGATTTTATGACAATTTCAAAATCATTTCGCCGATCAAAAATTTGTCCCACCAGGTCCCGCAAGGCTGTTTGGTCTTCAATGATGGCTACAGTCTTCATAGAGCTTTATGCGGGAAAGGAGGCAGCGGAGGCTGAATCTAAAGGGTTAGGAGGTGGTTCAGATGGCGGAGAGAGAGGGATTCGAACCCTCGAGACCTTTCGGCCTAACGGTTTTCAAGACCGCCGCATTCGACCACTCTGCCATCTCTCCGAAGTCTTTCAGCTACAGTGAAGGAACTTGCGGGACTTACAGCAAGCCCGTAATTCAGCTCAAAGCCAAACAAATGTCATTTATTCAAGCATATGCGCACCGGTGAACGAGGGGTATTACCTGCCCTTCCTTTTCGCCGACAATAAAAAATGTTCGCCGCGGAGGGGGGTGTGCGGACAAACTCTGTCCTAACGATGAAGGCAGACCTTTCACTTTCCACTTGTTGGTGTTCACACCGCCACACCGACGGCTATGCCATGTTGGAGGAGATCGCCGGCCTTGGCTTTTCCCGCGCGGAGCTCAGCCACGGTATTCGAATCTCTCTACTTCCGGGCATCTATAAGGCGGTCGAGGATGGCGTGATCAAGATTTCCTCAGTACACAATTTCTGCCCCTTGCCCCCGGGGATTCAACACGCCGCGCCGAACATCTTTCAGCCCTCGGCGATGCACCGAACCGAGCGGCAGCTGTGGTATCGCCATACCCTGAATACCCTGCGTTTTGCCCACGAGGTGGGTGCTTCCCGGGTGGTCATCCACTCCGGCAGCGCCTGGTTCTTTCTGGGATCTCCCGAGGCGCGCATGGATGCCTACCTTGAGCAATCCAAATTAGGCGCTGAAAGCTGGGCTGCCGACCCGCGCTTCCAGAATCTGCGGGACCGTGCGCTGAACAAAACCCGCAAAAAATCGCGCAAAGGCCTGGCTCGTGTTACGGAAGCGTTTCAAAGTGTCTTACCGGAGTTGGAGCAATTTGACCTTCAATTCGGGGTGGAGATCCGTGAAGGCATGGAGGAATTCCCCCTCGACGAGCAGATGCCGTCCTTTTTGCAAGGCCTGGGAGTGGTGGCGCGTTTTGGATACTGGCACGATATCGGCCACGCACAGCTGAAACACCTACAAGGGGTGATTGATCACGAAAAACACCTTGAGACCATGCGAACTCGCCTCGCGGGCTTTCACATTCACGACGTTTCTGCGGAGGGCCGGGACCACCAAGTCCCCGGCACTGGAACCGTTGACTTCACGATGGTCCGCCGGTTCATGCAACCCGGCCAAACGCACGTGCTCGAGCTCAGCCCCCGGCTCTCGACTGAGCAAATACTCAAGTCCCGTGACTTTGTACACGACCTTATGGATACGTAA
>PWZW01000200.1 GCA_003567255.1 Puniceicoccaceae bacterium
AAATGCTCGACTTATTCTGTGGTATAGAAGCGCCCCTGACACGTTACCAAAAGGAGTTTGCCGCATGGCGCGAAATCGTTAACGAAATCGCCGAACTCCGACACGCCGAGCAACTCGACCCAGAGGAAGTTGACTTTATCAAAAAACAAATTGCACGCATCGACACCGTGGGCGTTTCGGAGGACGACATCCGCGAGTTGGAACAACAGTTTTCCCGGATTAGTCAAAGCCACGAACTGGCTTCCCTGGCAGGTGCCGGGATCGATGGGCTGACCGGAGATGAGGGCGTCGTTAGTCAGCTGGGCACCGTCCTTCAAAAACTCGAAGCGCTTGCCGCAATCGAAACGTCCGCTAAAACCTTAACGGATAGGCTGAACAGCGCTTTGCTTGAGCTGCAGGATATCAGCGACGAACTTTCCGGCCTGGCCCAGGATTTTGATTTTGACGAGTCCGCCATCGCCGAACTCGAAGAAAGGATGCAGCTCTGGCAGGAGGTCAAACGCCGCTTTGGCGGAAGTGTCGACGCGGTCCTCGCTAAAAAACAGGAGCTTACCCAGCGCATCGAAAGCCAAGGGGACATTGAGGGTCTTATTGCAAAAAAAGAAGCCAGCGCGCAGACCTTGGAAACGAGCCTCCGATTACAAGCACGCGAGATCCGCAAAGCCCGTGAAAAAGGCGCGGGAGCACTTGGCAAAAAAGCCGCTGAACTCCTGACCTCCCTGGGTTTCAAAAAAGCTCGCCTGGCCATTGAGATCAGGCCTGAAACGAAGCTTCGTGACTACGGTGATTGTGCCTGTGCTTTCCTCTTCGCTCCCAATGCCGGTCAGGATCTCCTGCCCTTGAACAAAATCGCTTCGAGCGGAGAAACCGCCCGCGTCATGCTGGCACTGAAAACTGTACTTGCTGAGGTCGACTCCACGCCCTTGCTGGTTTTTGACGAAGTGGATGCAAACGTCGGCGGAGAAGTTGGCCGTGCTGTCGGCCTGGAACTGTCGCGGCTGGCAAGCGGACACCAAGTGTTCTGCGTAACCCACCTCCCGCAAGTGGCCGCCCTCGCAAAGGGCCACTTAACGGTCACGAAAACACAGACGGACAAGACCACGCACATAGAAATCAAACCCATCGCCCAAGACAAGGAGCTACGTCTCGAAGAGTTAGCGCGCATGCTGGGCGACCGCGAGAGTCGGTCCGCTCGGACGCATGCGGCCGAGCTGATGTCCGGGAAACCTGCCCAGGCCTAGCCCGCCGCTCTCGAATCCGCGTCTTTTTTAATCGCCTCCGCAAGCGCATCCACCGAAGTCCGGGTGCTTGCTTTGATGGATTCCAAATCGTCGTCTTCGCCGACCTCGGTACGACCGAAGATGTAAAACTTGATTTTGGGTTCTGTTCCTGAACCCCGCACCGCGTAACTGTAGCCGTTATCCAGTTCGAGGAAGAAAAAGTCCTGCGGGGGAATACGCTTTCCGTCGACGTCTTTGATTTCGTCTTTTCCAAAGTCGGTAACTTTCTTGATACCGACTCCATTGAGAAGGTTTGGTGGAGTATCTCGGTAGCTGCGTAAAATATTAGCGATCTTCTCGCTTCCGGCAGCACCCTCGTAATAAATGTTTATTGTCTTTTCCTCATAGTACCCAAGCTCGTAATACAAAGCATCCAGTTGCTCGGGGAAGGTCATTTCCTGGGATTTCAGGTAGGCAGCCATCTCGCAGAACATGAGAACGGCAGCATTGGCGTCTTTATCGCGGACCCGATCACTGGCCGTGTACCCATAGCTCTCCTCGCCTCCAAAAACCACAAAAGTTGAATAATCCAGCAGCAAGTCGGCACGAGTCCAAACCGCAGTCTTATCGTATTCAACCGAAAGCCCCTCGCTCTCAAAAAGCTTGGCTTTCAGCTCTTCCTCATAAATCCGCATTTTCTCACCGATCCACTTAAAGCCGGTCAGGGTGTTAATCGTCTTCAAACCATGAGCCTCCGCAATTGCTTCCTGCATTGGGCTAGTCACAAAGGTCTTGATCAAGGCGGCACGGGGGCTCCCCTCTTCGGGGAGAATTTCTGCGGATTTTAGGCTGGAGATCCGATAGTCCGCCAATAGGGCCCCGATCTGATTTCCGGTGAGCAAGACCAGCTTCCCTTCGGCATTGCGCACAGCCACTCCCAAACGGTCAGCATCCGGATCGGTCGCGAGCACAATGTCCGCACCGACCTTTTCGGCTTCGGCAATACCCATGGAAAGCGCCTCTGCGTTTTCCGGATTCGGAGACTTCACCGTCGGAAAGTTGGGATCCAGCTTCCACTGAGCCTCAACTGGAAAGACTTGAACCCCCGCCTGCTCCATTGCCGAAACTGCGCTAATACCACCGGTACCATGTATGGGTGAAAATACTACCTTTGGAGGATGCGCCCGAATAACCTCTCCATCAATGATCAATTCTTTCAGCGCTTCGTCATAAGCTTCGTCGACGACTTTGTCCAAAGTAACCACCCCGCTTGTATCAAGCTTCAAAAGTTCAGGCAATTCGCTCAAGACAACTTTATTGACCTCTTCAATAATACCCTCGGCGTGCGGAGAAACGATCTGCGCACCATCATCAAAGTAAACCTTGTAGCCATTATCGTGGGGCGGATTATGACTGGCCGTAATCACCACCCCAGCGTGCGCACGCAATTCACGCACGGTAAAACTCAGCTGCGGCGTCGAGCGGGGTCCATCAAAAATCAACGCCCTTCCACCGAGCTTTACCCAAATACTTGCCGCCAACTCACAAAAGTGCCTGGAAAAATGGCGGACATCATGTGCGATCACGAGTTTTGGCAGTTCGACACTTTTCTTATCCGCAAGGTAAGCAGCGGTGTACCGAAACAGACCAACCGTTGCCCGCGCCACATTGAAATCGTTTAAAACATTGGTGCCCACGGCAGGGTGTGCGGGAGTTTCGCCCTCGCGCGCGTCGCCGCGCTCGCTGGCGGTTTGCACCCGTCCGATCGTACGCCCCCGCAAGCCACCGGTACCAAAAGCCATGTTTTGATAGAACCGGTCGTTGAGTTCGTCCCAAGCCGAATTTTCCACCAATTCGGCGATACTCTCCGTGGCCCACGCGGGCAAAAATCCGCCATCAATCCAGGCGCTTAGGTTTTTTGCGGCAGAGGGCATTAGGGCCCCACTGGTTTCTGCTTCTTTGATCGAATTTCGCATGTTAGTGGCAGGATTCATCCGGATGTCTTTGATTTAGAAAAAGGCTTCGATTTCACGGCGCCGCGCGGATACGCGTGGGAGCTTACTCTATAACGGTACCCTCGGTGAGCTTTGGTTTGGTTTTCAGCCCACGCCAGCGCTCAACAAAATCACTTTCGTCGCAGGCAAACCGAAAACTAATCTCGAAGTTATCCACGGGGAGTCCTGTCTCGTCGGTTTCAATTGTCTCCCCGGCCGCTTTTAACCAGCGGGCATACATCCGCCGGAGGTCTGCCCGGCAGGAATCCACAGAATCAATGCCCTCGGCATTTTTAACCGGGCTGAAATCGTCTTCCCGGGCGGTTTCAATAATGATGGGACGCTTGGCCATAGGCAAGGCGTCGAAAACAAACATCTCAAACTTCACGCCGTTTGCCTC
>PWZW01000201.1 GCA_003567255.1 Puniceicoccaceae bacterium
CTTAGGCAGCCTGCTGCCAAGCCCTTGTCGCTGTCCAAGGTTCCTTTGGCACGAAAACGCACCCCGCTCCGAGGGACAGGCGAGCAATGAAAACGAAGCTGCGCGAAGCTGACTAGCTGAATCAAGGATCGGTTGCCCGCTTCTGGGAAGCGAGGCAATGGTTCAGGCTTCCCATCTATGGCGGACGTGTCGCCGGAGGAACGCAGGGACGGAGACATGGAGCTCAACTGCTGGCCTGGGCGTCGCAGCTTGAAGCAAGCCTTCAGCCTGCAAGGGCTTGGATAGGGCGAGGCACCCGGGGCGCCTGCCCTGGGCTAGGTTGAGCGACGCCGTTGGCGTCAGGAGCGTTTAAGGCCAACGGGCTTATGCACCGTAGCCCAGGGCAACGCGCTGGGGCGGATGGCAAAAAGAAATTTCGCAGGCTGAAAGCCTGCCTCAACACTTTGGTGGCGAACTCTCTGCCTTAAACGACGCTACAAACTACACGATAATTGCTGAAGATTCATCAAAGTTTGGCGAGGTCCGCATTCGAGCCTTCCCTCGGGGAACGCTTCTCCTTTTGCTCTTATCGTGCGATTCGTTGCCCAATGTTCCTTTTCTTGTGAAGCTTATCCAGTGACCGAAGCTCCTGAGGATAGTCCGGACGAGTGGATGCCGGGCGAGGCGCTGGCCAAGCTGCTGGCGCGGCGCTTGCGCTTGGTTCCGGGGATAGAAGCGCACGAAGAGAAGATGACTTACCCTCACGAATGGGGATGTGCGATCGATCTATACTGCAATGGCCTTAGGTACACCGTCAATTTGGGGGAATCGTGGAGTGGTGAGGACACCTGGGAATTGACTATCAGTGCGTGGACACCTCGTTGGATGCAGTGGTTGCTTCGGAAGCGGCTCAACCGTACGAGCCAGATAATTGTCGAGGAGGTTACGCTAGCCCTTGAGCGGGAATCGGGGATGCCGAAGTTACCGTGGACGTGTGCTTAGGCTGCCCGTCTGTTTTGGGCTATTGGCCGCGGGTGTTACGGATTTTTCCGTGCTGCTGCGGCACGGGCGTTTTGTTTGCTCCGCACGTGGGCAAACAAAACTTGCTGGGCATAACCTGCCTGGCTGCCGAAGTGTGCTTTGGCGAAGGTTTGGAGCTGTGCTTTCCCCCAACCCCGCAGGCCATACAAATTTTCCATTGCCTGCTGTATCCAGGTATCGATCGGAAACACCTCCAATCTCCCCGCACCAAAAAGGAGGGTGCAATCGGCTATTTTTTCACCCACGCCGGGCAGTTGCTGGAGGGCTATGCGTGCCTCGGCGGTGGGCATCGCGGAGACGCGCTCCAACCAACCCGGATGTTCAGCCAGAAAGCGTGCACAGTTGGCAATGTATTTAGCCCGATACCCAAGTTGACACTCACGTAGTTCCTGCTCCCCGACAGAAGCGAGCGTTTCCCAGCTCGGCAAAGCATAGGAACCGTTTGTGAGAGGTGCTCCATGGGCGTGGGCAACTTTTTCGCAAATCACTTTTATTTGGTCGATGCGCTTGGTGGCGCTACACAAAAAGCAAAACAAGGTTTCGCCAAAGGGTTGAGCGAGGATGCGCAGGCCAGGAAACGCTGCGAGGGCTTGGTCTAGCACGGGGTCGCTTCGCCATGGCAGGCAATCGAGTTCCCCTTGCGAAGGCTTATCCAGCGAAAGGTAGCGCAGGGTAGCGCTGGTTTCCTCGGCAGCGGAGATCCCTTCCGGCAGGCTGATTTGGATAGATGCTTTTTCGCTTGGTAGGCGCAAGCGGACTGCATGGGCACTCCACCTGCCTTCGAAGGCGGGAACCATGGCGGTTGACTCGGGGAGCATGTTCCAGCGGAAAGCCTGGCCTCCGTCGAGCGTTTCAATGAAAGCGCGTAGAGAAAAGCGGTCTTCCGTTTCAGGTAGGTCCTTCCACTCGGACCATCGCGCGGAGCTTGCAGGTGTTGCCAGCGGACTCACCGTGTCCAGAGGAAACTTTCATAAGTACCGAGGACGCGATCACGCGGATCCTTCAGCGAAATTTTCCAAGCCGAGGGCACCCCGCCAGCCTCTGGCCAGTCATCCCCGGTCAGCCCAAAGAATATCTCCCGGGTACGCGGACGTTCCCGAGGGAGGAAGGCACTCCGGGTGATTTTTTCGTTCTGAAAAGGGGTGAAGACCTCGACCTCAACAATGGTACCACGGGGGAGTTTGCGGATGGGCTCATCAAGCACCAGTGTGAAGTAGAACCCTTCTCTTTGCTCAGGGTCGCTCCGTAGAATCATACGTCGGCCGGTGATTTCCTGGCCGGAAAAGTATTCCCGAATCCTCGCAAAATCGGCTTCTTCCATGTAGCGGGGTTTCACTTCCTTAATCTCCACGGTGCTCAGCTGCGCAGAGCGCGGGGTGGTTGTGGAACATGCGCTCATTCCGAGGACGACGAAAAGGAAAAATGTGACACGCAATAGCATGTCAGAAGCGTTTACAGCCCAGCAAACTTGTCAAAGCTGATTTGCGGCACTTAAGCAATGGGCCTATCTTGAGACTAGCTAAAAACGCCGCCTAAGCTGTAGCCAAATATTCCAAGCCGCCCGGGAGAGGTGCGTGCGGATGTGATCGATCTCACCCTTCCTTGAGGAGAGGTTTTCGTTGGCGATCTTACTTAAATCTTCAAGGTCGTAACGGTAAATGTTTTCCAGGGTCTCGACCGCAGGCTCGATGTCTCTGGGAACCGCGAGATCGATGAAAAACATTGGCTCGTCATTTCTTCGTCTAAGCGCTTGCCGGACCATGTCGACGGTCAGGATGTGGCGTGGGGCAGCGGTGGAGCCGACCACAATGTCGAAATTAAAAAGCTGTTTATCGAAGTCTTCGAAATCGATGGCCGACCCACCGAACTGATGGGCGAGGGTACGGGCTTTTTCGAAGCGCCGACTGGTCACGGTGATGCTGGCGGCGCCACGGCTTTTTAAAGCTTGGACGGTTTTCTCGGCCACCTCGCCGCTACCGAGCATAAGCACTTGGCTCTTACCCAGTTTGCCAAAAATACGGGTGGCGAGCTCAACAGCAATATTGCCGATGCTGATTTGGCCGGTACTGATTTCGCTCCCGCTGCGGGCCGCTTTGGCGGCTTGAAAAGAGCGTTCAAACAACCGACTTAAGATTGGGCCGGTGGTTTGGGCCTCGCGGGCGTTTAGGTACGCTGTCTTGATTTGGCCAAGAATTTCAGTTTCTCCAACCATTTGGGAATCAATACCGGAAGCGACTTCAAGCAGGTGCTGGATCGCCTTCAAGTCGCTTCGGAAAAAGGAATAAGCCTCGAAAAGCGCTTTGGGGACACCGTGACGTTCACAAAAAAGGGCCGCGAGCGCTTCGGTCGCCCTCAAGTCTTCGGCGATACCGTACACTTCCAAGCGGTTGCAGGTATTCAGAATGAGAAGCTCTTTGATGGCGGGTAATTTCCGCATGAGCGTCTGGAGCTCCAAAGCCTCCTCTGGTTCGAGGGCAAATTGCTCGCGCACGTCAAGCGGAGCTTCCCGGTGGGTGACTCCCAGAACAAAAAATGCCTGCGTTGCAGCTATCATCAAACCACACCCAAAGGGTTAAAAGTGGGCAGTTTCCA
>PWZW01000059.1 GCA_003567255.1 Puniceicoccaceae bacterium
CGTCCAAAACATCTGGCCAGCCGACAACCTTCCGGGCCAGATCGGGGCTCCCGACTTTCTCCCTCGGCTCACTTATTATCTACCCAGCCCCGAGTACCGGACTGGCCAAAGTGTGCTCATCCTACCCGGCGGTGGGTACCGCAATGTCTCGACCGCCAAAGAAGGCCACCGACCCGCTCAACTGCTTGCCTCAAAAGGTATCGCCGCCGCTGTTTTGGAATACCGGCACGCACCCCAACGTTTCCCTGTCCCCCTTCTCGATGCCCAACGAGCTCTCCGCATAGTTCGCCAGTACGCCATCGACCACGGACTCGACCCCGAAGCTGTCGGCGTCATGGGCTTCTCGGCAGGCGGACATCTCGCGGGCCTACTTTCCCATTTGCCCGTCCAGCCTGAGGCATCCATTGGCGATGCACTCGACCAAATAAACCCGCAACCAAACTTCACTGCTCTGATATATCCAGTGGTGAGCCTCGTGGCAGACTACGCCCATCGTGGCTCGCGCAATAATTTATTGGGTCCGAATAGCTCCGAATCCACCGCCGCCGGATTGTCCCTTGAGAATTTGGTTCAACTGAGCACTCCCCCACACTTCATTGCCCAACTACAAGACGATTCGGTTACTCCATCCGCAGGCGCACTGGCCCTCTACGCCACCCTTACGAAGTCCAACATCCCAGCCAGCCTTCACATCTATCCGGGGAGCCAACACGGGACGGGTCTAGGCCACAACCACCCTTGGGGCAAGGCCCTCTTGGAATGGCTTGCCGCAATGCGCTGACGGAGGGGGAGAGGCGCCGACAGCCAAGATTTACCTCCGCAAACATTGCGAAATTACCCCAGTCCAGCCGTGCGGGCAAAGCGACCCCAGGTCTGCACCGGGTTGAGTGTTCACGAGGTCTTTGTGTCGTACCTCGAAGCGAACTGTGAAAAGAGGTTTAGCAGATACCGATGTGGCTGATATGGGCAACCTAGGCGCGCCTCGACCACCACAAACCTGGACGTACATTCGGATGCGAGCCTGTACCCCTTGACACCGTTTGCATAGGTAATACTTTATTACCTATGAAAACTACGATCATACTTGATGACGAACTCGGCGAGCGTCTACGGAATCAAGCGAGACAAGAGGGAAAAAGTTTTAGTGCTTTTTTGGCTGATGCGGGCCGAAAAGCATTGGAATCACGGTCCGCGCCAGAGCGCAGACCGTTTCAATTGATCACATTTCGAGGAGACGGCACCTATGCTAATGTAGATCTCGACAAAACGAACGAACTCATTGCCGCAGAAGACAGCAAACTCTACGGTGAGCGATCAGAATGAAACTCTGTGACGTAAACGTTTTGATTTACGCCCACCGGGAGGAATCATTCCACCATGGCGATTACGTGGCCTTTCTACGGAAACTAGCTGAGGGGGATGCCGCTTTCGGCCTTTCGGAAGCAGTTTTAAGCGGTTTCGTTCGTATCGTAACCAACCCGCGCATATTTAGGCAACCCACCCCAACGACGATCGCACTGGACTTCTGTGAATCGCTAAGAAACAGACCACAAGCAGTGATCTTACGTCCCGGAGAACGGAATTGGCTAATATTTGCCAAGCTCTGCCAATCAATCCCAACAACAGGTAAACTGGTGGCTGATGCTTGGCATGCAGCACTCGCCATCGAACATGGCTGCCAATGGATTTCCACCGACGGTGATTTTGCGCGATTCGCGTCATTGGATTGGGCACACCCGCTCGCGGCCCAAAGGTAAACAGGAAATATAGGGCACACATATTTTCAGCGAGTTCATCCGTAAGGTTGTCAGCCTTAAATCCCTCCACGTCGCGACCTCCACCCAGATGATATGCGCAGTGGCCCATGCGTCGGTCAGCGCAGCGTTAAACCCGTCAAAAACGCCGAAGATTCCCTGCCTCCCCCGCCCCATTAATGCGGGGAGAATGTTGAGCTTACTGAATCCCGCCGCAGGAAGAAAGGGAAGCAAGCACAGCAAAGTCGGGAAGCAAAGCGAATCGGATGCCTCACCGCACAGCAAAGGAGCAAGGACACCCTTGTCCTTGCCCGGGACCAAGCCACCGAGCCCAAGTGTTCGCTTGTGGCGTGCTTACAGTCGAAGAGATAAAAGTAGTTCCATAAATCTTAATTTTTACGGAATGACCCGTTTTGCTGCTCCGAACAGTGGCTCACCCTCGTTCTTGATTCCCGGACCAATGAGCAACGGTAGAATCCCCTACACTTCGATTTTTGAACGGCAAGGAACGCTATCACCCGATGGCGACAGATTTATCCTGAATGTAAGTTACGACAGCATCAGCGGTCCGGATGGCGCGGTGCTTTTCGGCACACCGGGTAACTCGTCAACCTCCAGCGCGGGCTTTGGAGGTCGTGATTACGCCTGGTCCCCCGATGGCTCCGAAATTGCCTATTCAGTCTTCGCTGATGGCGCGTGGCAGCTCTACGTTATCAGCGTAGACGAATCAAACGCAATCGGCACGCCGGTGCATCTCGGCCTGGGTCAACAGCCTACCTGGTCACCCGACGGACGATGGATCGCATTCAAGCGCGGAGACGTCATCCGGATCCGCCCACGTCATGCGGCTGGCGACAGTTCGGCAGCCCTCACGACAGGCGACTATCCGGCTTGGCAACCATGAGCAGTGACATCGGCGGACTCCAAACAATTTTTCAGTTTCGCTAAGCAATCTATATTTCTTTATCTAACAACGCAGCATCGATATTGTCATCGCCGGGGCGCCCCCCCCATGTTTGGTGATGCCAACCCGGAACTTTTCACCTTTCTCGAAAAGTAGGCGAAGGGGTCACTCCAAATTCATAATATTTCCCTGGAGGCTTTTTTTACGAAATGACCTGTTTTGCTGCTCCCGTTAGGTTAGGCAAGCGCCGCAAGTTCGCCCATAAGCCCAGCTAGACTAATGGCTTCGGTCTGCGGCGCAATCGGGAAACAATCCGTGCCCCCATGCACGTACAGCGACCGCCGAGGCGCGATGTCTGCCAAGGCGTGGTGGTTGCCCTTCTGCAGGCCGGAAGAAGCACTGCGCTTGATCTCGATTGCCCAGACTCCATGGCGGACACCGAGTTCAAGCACGAGATCAATCTCTGCACCGGCTGCCGTGCGGTAAAAGCTCGCCTTAGTGCCAGAGGGACAGACCGCCAGAAGGTTTTCGATGACAAACCCCTCCCAACTAGCGCCCACGACCGGGTGGCCTAAGAGCCCATCGAATTCCTCAATGCCGAGCAGGGCATGCAGTAATCCACTGTCCCGAACATAAGTTTTGGGTGATTTCACCAAACGCTTGCCGACATTTCTATAATAAGGCGGCAAACGGCGGACCAGCAGCAAATCTGCCAACAGCCCGAGATAGCTGATGATCGTAGGCGGGCTCACGCCGAGGCCAACGGCCAGCTTGGAAGCGTTGAGCAGGCCACTTTGGGAGTGGGCGAGCATTGTCCAAAACCGCTCCAATGTTTCCGCCGGAATCCTGGGCCCGAACATTGGAACATCGCGCTCCAGGTAGGTGCGGATGAAATCCCGCCGTAGAGCGAGGCTCTGCGCATCATCGTCCGC
>PWZW01000322.1 GCA_003567255.1 Puniceicoccaceae bacterium
ATCCCCCCAAGCTCCGCAGCTTTTGTCAAAATACATGCTTAAGAACTTTCATCAGGAATGGATTGCCAACATGCCCAAGGAGTTGATTGCGGGCTTGGTGGTTGCCCTCGCTTTGGTTCCCGAAGCCATTGCTTTTTCGATCATTGCCGGGGTCGATCCGCAAGTGGGCTTGTATGCCGCGTTTAGTATCTCGATCCTCACCGCGATCGTCGGTTCACGTCCCGGTATGATTTCCGGTGCAACGGGGGCCATGGCTCTGCTTATGGTCATTCTGGTGAGGGATCATGGCTTGGAGTACCTTTTGGCCGCGACTGTGCTCACCGGACTGCTCCAGATTCTGGCCGGTGCCTTACGCTTGGGGAACGCGCTCAAATTCGTTTCAAAGTCAGTTATGACTGGCTTTGTCAACGCGCTCGCCATCCTCATATTTATGGCTCAGCTACCTGAGTTTCGTGGTCAGGGCTGGACGATGTACGCGATGGTTGCAGCCGGACTGGCGATCATTTATCTTTTCCCGAGAATCACCAAGTCGATTCCCTCGCCCTTGGTCTGCATCATCGCCCTGACCCTCGTCGCCTATTTTACCGGGATGAACCTATCGACGATTGGAGATAAGGGGGAGCTGCCATCTACCCTGCCAGTCTTCCTCTTCCCCGAAGTCCCTTTAAACCTCGAAACGCTGCGCATCATTCTTCCTTACGTCATTCCCATGGTGGTGGTAGGTTTGCTGGAGTCTTTGATGACCGCGACGATCGTCGACGAGTTGACGGATACCGATAGCAACAAAAACCGCGAATGCGTCGGGCAGGGAGTGGCCAACACCGTAACCGGTTGTTTTGGAGGCATGGCGGGCTGCGCCATGATTGGGCAGACGGTCATCAACGTAAAGTCCGGCGGGCGCGGTCGACTTTCGTCGCTCTCCGCCGGGGTATTTCTACTCACTTTGATTTTGGTGCTTGGAAATGTGCTGGAGATCATCCCGATGGCGGCACTTGTTGCAGTGATGATCATGGTGTCGATCGGTACCTTCAGTTGGGGATCATTGAAGGATCTGAAAACTCACCCGAAGACTTCGAGCCTGATCATGATCGTTACGGTTTTGACCACGGTGCTGACGCACAATCTGGCCTACGGGGTAGCTGTGGGCGTGCTCATGAGCGTGCTTTCCTTTTCGAGGAAAGCAGCGCTCCTGGTCCGTGTCGGCACCGAGCTCGATGAAGCGCGGGAGTCGCGCACCTACCTCGTTGAAGGAAACCTTTTCTTCGTCTCGGCGAATAACTTCACCAAAGCTTTCAACTTTAAAGAGGTCCTTTCCGAGGTGGTAATAGACGTGACAAAAGCGCACTTTTGGGACATAAGTTCGGTTGCCGCTCTCGACAAGGTAGTGCTCAAATTCCGACGGGATGGTGCCGAGGTAAAGGTGGTCGGCTTGAACGAAGCCAGTGCCACACTCATCTCGCGGGTTGCGATCCACGATAAGCCGGGTGCGGATAAAGAAATGCCCCTCCACTAAATCCAAACTCCCCACCCGATGAATAATATCCTTACCTGTACGGACGGCTCAGTCTACGCCACCAGCATTTACAAACACGCTGCCTGGGCGGCTTGCCGTGCCGATGCCGCAGTCCATGTGATCCACATGCTGGATCCCCACACTGATCACTCCGATAAGGCAAATTTTAGCGGAAATCTGGAGCCCGGTGCGGGTGGAGATATGCTGGCGGAGTTTGTAGCTTTTGAGCAAACGAAGAACCGCCTTGCCCGCGAGCGCGGTAAACAAATTTTGGAGGACGCCCGCCGCACCTTGAAGGAGGATGGGGTAGGATCGGTAACGGTCGAGCAGCAGCACGGCCGCTTGGTTGACGCCCTCGGTAAACTCGAGCGAGACGTTGATCTCCTGATTATGGGGAAGCGTGGTGAATCCGCTGACTTCGCTAAGCTCCATCTCGGATCGAGCCTTGAGCGGGTCATCAGGGCCAGTAAGCGCCCAATGTTGGTCGCCTCGCGTGAGTTTAAACCAATAGAGCGCTTTTTGATCGCGTACGACGGTGGGCCCAGCATCGAAAAAGCGATTCAATTTGCGATGGATCGCCCGCTCTTGAGGGGCCTTCATTGCCATTTATTGCGCGCCGGTAAAATCGATGACAACGCGAAGTGGTTTCTTGAGGAGGCTGCCGAGAAGTTGCGCAAAGCCGGGTACGAGGTCACGGTCGATGCCATCGCCGGAGAGCCCGAAAAGGTGATTGCGGAGGCAGTCGTCAAAAAAGACATTAACCTTTTGGTCATGGGTGCCTACGGGCACTCCCGTATCCGCCATCTCATTATCGGGAGCACAACCACAGAAATGGTGCGCGATTGTCGTGTGCCCGTGCTGATGTTTCGCTAGAGCATCTGTGGTTTGATGGGTCGTTCGCTCTTGGTTGCAGAGCGCATTTTCGTGCCGAAGACACCTTGGACTGCGGCGAGCTTGCGGTGTCAGGAGGCGTGGCAGCTGGGCTACGGGTCTGCGACAAATAGAATAGGCGCTAAACGGCGAAGGGCTTATCTTTTGACAGGCTGCATTGCGTTTAGCATCTGCATCGGTGGTCACGGCGTGACTCGTTGGCTGTGCCGCGTGCTTTGATTCTTAAGCGAGGCGTCTACCGTAACTATCACCGAGCTTGCTGAAAAAACTCAAAAAAAAGCGGCCCCCCGGGAAGGGAGACCGCTTTGAAAGTGAGTGCTTGAATCGCTCTCGGTTTAGTAGCGGTTCTTGCTGCGGAAGTTGTCGCGGCGAGGAGGGCGCTCTTCACGAGGGCGCGCTTCATTTACCTTTACTTCGCGGCCGTCGATGGAAGCTCCGTTAAGAGCTTCGATAGCGGCATTCGCTTCTTGATCGTTTTCCATTTTGACGAAACCAAAGCCTTTTGAGCGTCCGGTTTCGCGGTCTTGGATGATGTTTGCACTCGCAACGGTGCCGTAAGCGGCAAACGCGTCGCGAAGTGATTGGTCTGACGAATTGTACGACAGATTTCCTACGTAGATGTCCATTGACTAGTCTTTCTTGTTTCTTAAGCAAGCCGTTCAGAGGGAAAAGGGTAGTTGTAACGGCTTAGAACCAAAAACCCGATTTAATGGGCTAAAAACCCAGAAAGTTATAAAACTGCCTGAAGCATCGTTATTTTCTGATCCTTGGCAATCTTTATGTTCGTCAATTAAAGAACAAAAAATTGAAGCCTTTGGGTGGTTCCTCCATGCGGGTCTTCCGTTGGTGGCGGCAAATTCAAATGCCTTCGTTCCACCAAGGTTTGTTTATGGTGGGACCATTTTCTGCGAAGGCCGTTCATGGCCGGGCATGAAACACGTTACCGCGGCAAAAGTTCCTAATTTTGCACCGTTTTTACAGAATAAAAAAAGTTCCTTTATCGCTTCCGATTTTTGAAAATAAATCGGTCGAAAATCGGTTAAAAATAGTTGAGGCGAAAAAAAAATAGATCTTCGGTGAAGTGCCATGAGGCGTTAACCATTAACCAATAAAAAAATGAAAATACTAAAGCACCTCTGTTTCGCCGCCCTCTTGGGCGGGCTTTCCCTTAACCTTTCCGCCG
>PWZW01000100.1 GCA_003567255.1 Puniceicoccaceae bacterium
CCCCCCGCCGCCGCCTCGCTCAAGGCTTACGCACAAGATAGCGGTCCCTCTTCAGCGCATTCGGCGGGAAGCAAGGAGCATAGACGAAGGGCTCCAAGTTAAGT
The DNA here is from genome assembly GCA_003567255.1 of Puniceicoccaceae bacterium. Classification (GTDB taxonomy): domain Bacteria; phylum Verrucomicrobiota; class Verrucomicrobiia; order Opitutales; family Coraliomargaritaceae; genus T3Sed10-183. The sequence goes on from PWZW01000100.1 coordinate 105, forward strand.
ATATCCCGGCTACGCCAACCGAGATTGGATGAGCGGGGGTGGGACCGGCAGATTTTCCACCAGAGCTGGAGACCGCTGACACGCGCTTAGCTAAATGAGTACAAAGATGGGTTTTGTACGGGATGAATTTCCCAAACGTGAAAACTGAAAAGATCGAGCAAATGGCCCGCCGGGCATTCACCCATCGATAGATCCCCTTTCGTTCGGGATGGAAGCGTGGCCTGCGTTTTTTGGTTGGCCTTTTTAGAACTGATTCGTGGCCGCCCCGAGGCGTGCCTGCTGTCTAAGATTTTTTCCTTGGCTCACTCTATGCAAGCTTCAGTGTTTAATTATGCGTTTACCTCTGTGCTTCACCCTTTTTTCCCAGCTCATTTGCGGATCTGCCCTATTCGCCGAAAGGCCGAACTTCGTTTGGATCGTCTCCGAGGATAATTCAAAACACTACTTAAAGTTGTTTGATGAAGCAGGTGTGGAGGCGCCGCATATCGAGGCACTCGCGGCTCACGGAATCACCTACACCCGCGCATTTTCGAATTCGGCCGTTTGCTCGGTTGCCCGGACCACCCTAGCGACCGGTGCCTACGCACCGCGCCTGGGCACTCAGTTCCATCGCCGCTCGACGCCGGCAGAACTCCCAGAGGGCATGTCGCTCTTTTATGGAATACTTACGGAGGCGGGCTATTACACCACCAACAATGTGAAGGAGGATTTCAACGTGATCAAGCCAGCGGGAACTTGGACCGAATCCTCCGAGGAGGCCGACTGGCGCAACCGCCCCAACCCCGAGCAGCCGTTCTTCCACATGCAAACCCACAATGAGTCACACGAAGGCAGGCTGCACTTTTCCGAGGAGACCTTTAAAAATGAAGCAACGGTCAACGACCCCGCAGCGGTAAACCTTCCGCCCTATTTCCCCGACACCCCGCTGTTCCGCTACACCTACGCGCTCTACCTCGATAAGATGCAGATTATTGATGACATCGTGGGGGAAACGGTTGCGGCGCTGGATGAAGCGGGGGTCCTCGAAGATACCTTCATCTTCTACTTTGGAGATCACGGTGGAGTGCTTCCACGCAGTAAGGCCTACCTCTATGAAACAGGACTTCACGTCCCGCTCGTGGTGCGCGTGCCTGAAAAATGGAAACATCTCGTCTCCGAAGAAATTGGGACTGAGCAAGCCGGATTTGTTAACTTCATCGACTTTGGTCCCACGGTGCTGAATCTGGCCGGCATCGAGGTGCCCGAACAAATGGACGGCACTCCTTTCCTGGGGAAAAACCTTACTGCCGAAGACATTGCTGAAAAAGATCACGCCTTCGGGTATGCGGACCGCTTTGATGAAAAGACTGAAATGGTCCGCTCGCTTCGCATCGGCGACTGGAAATACATCCGCAGCTATCAGCCCTGGTATCCCGACGCGCTGCAAAACAGCTACCGCAATAGAATGCTCGCTTATCAGGAGTGGCGCACGCTTTTCCACAATGGCGAGCTGAGCTGCATCCAACAGCGGTTTTTTGAAGAGAGACCGGCCGAAATGCTCTTTAACCTAGCCCTCGATCCGCACGAGATAAACAACCGAGCCACGGACCCTGCCCAGCGAGACCGCCTACAAGACATGCGAAACGCCCTAACCGAAAAGCTCAAATCAATGCCAGACTTGAGCCTCTTTCCGGAAAACTTGCTCGTCGCCGAAGCGATGGACAATCCCGTTGCCTACGGGCAGAAACATAAAGCACGTATCCATGGGCTGATCGATACTGCAAACCTCATGATGCTGCCTTTCGACGAGGCGAGGGAACCGCTGTCGAAAGCGCTCACCTCCGAGGATCCGATGCAGCGCCTCTGGGCGGCAAACAGCTGCGCTGCCTTTGGCCTCGAAGCGGAGGAACTCGCCACTGATGCGATGCCCCTGCTTGAAGACACTGATCCGGCCGTCAGGATACGGGCTGCTGAATTCCTTGGAAGGATCGGAAAAACCGACCCGAGAGAGACGCTCGTCGATGTCATTAATGGAACCGACGATCACCTTGTTGCGATCATGGCGCTCAATGCGCTCGTCTATTTTATGGATCACGCGGATCCCGCTTATCCGGTCGATGTCGAGCAGCTCACCGCCGATCTCTCGATCCGTGAAATCAGAGACCGGGTGACGCTCCTCCAAGCGATCAAGGCAGAGTAAGCGGTCGCAAAAAGGAAAAGTCGAGCCGACCGGCGGACACCCGAAACCCAAGGAAAGGGTATCCATTCTGTACAGACAAGGTGAAAAGTGGCAAAGCTGAGCGCATCTCTGTCCCCAAAAACGTCCTGAGCTAGTCTAGGCAAGGGCTACCCCGTTAGCTCCGACGACGGCGAAAGCTCACCAAGCCCAGCACCGCAAACCCCGCAGCCATGGCAAAGATACCTGGCTCCGGAATGATGACGATCTTATCTAAATCCGTTGTGTAGCCCTGCCTAAGACGACCGCCAAAGCCAAAATGGTCTCCTCCGATAAAGGTACTGGCACTGGTCGTGACCGACGCCGTCCTCGATCCCCCGGCTCCGTTAAGGCGAGTCAGTGTCGCATGCACCACCATATCGTCTTCGCCACTGAAGCTCACATCCACTTTCAATTCCAGAGTGTCGCCCTGAGTGAGGCCCGCATTCCCCCATTTTGTGTTTGAGTTAACCGGAGAAAAGGAGTTCAGCCCGCTCGTAATCGAAAGGTCCTCATTCCCAATGGTGTTTCGCGTGATGATTTGAACTGTAAGTCCGGTGTTATTGAGATCAGCTACACTCGGACTATTGGCAAACAAAACGATCCCACCCGGGCGTCCCGCGCCAGTGATAGAGTAAAATTCAGAAAGCGTGAATTGCGCGGTGATACTGAAATCAGTTTTTGACCCTCCGCCAAGGCCGTCAAAGGTTTGAGTGATCCCTCCGGATTGATTGTTGGCCGCAGATTCAAAACGGACGCTATCTGCCTGATTACTGATGGTCAACCTACCTGCGGAGGCATCAGTAAATCCAGCGTCACCTAAGGTCGTTTGCCCCGGACCGGTCCCAAAATCAAAACTGACAGGATCCGCAGCCTGTACCGAGGATACAAGTGGAAAGGCCACCAGCAGGACAGCGTGTGCAATGCGAAAACACAACTTAGGGGTAGTTGGGGGGAACATAGACGTTTAGACAAAGAAAATGCCAACCATCTGTCAAACGGTTCCTTGTCTGAACCATGCTTCCCTAACTTTTCACGCCCGTAACGGGCGTCGGAAAAAAGTGGAATATGGATAATGAAAAACGGGGTGCGTTAAAAATAACCATCTGCCCGCAAAAAAGATGCCTTAGCGATCAGCGTTTTCGCCTCTGCGTAGGTTTAGCAACTCGAAGTAAAGCCGCGAGGCTCAGCGTGACAACTCCCTCACCCCGCGCGAAGGTACCCGACGTCTTCAAGCCGCCCAACCAAAACCCCTTGTTGTCCTGCCTTTCCTCCCTGTAGAAAC
>PWZW01000194.1 GCA_003567255.1 Puniceicoccaceae bacterium
AGCTCCACAGGGTTTTTCTTAAGCTTGCTTGAGGGTGCGACGGTCATCCTTAAATACGGCAGCGGCTCGCCGTAAAAGTCAAGTGCTCGAAGGGATGCGTGCGCTGAGGATTTTTTCCAGCGGAGGAATATCTTCCGGGGCATCGATGCCGATGGTGGGCTCATCCGTAAGGCCGACCGCGATCTCATGGTTATGCTCCAGAACCCGCAGTTGCTCCAATTTCTCAATCTGCTCCAGGGCGCCGGGAGCCAGGGAGTTGAAGGAGCGCAGAAATTCGGCCTCGTAGGCATACATCCCGAGGTGGCGATAGCAATGCCCTTGAGCGATCCACTCAGGATCCACCGCCCCGCCACCGTCGCGGTAAAAGGGAATGGGACTGCGCGAAAAATAAAGTGCCCGCCCCGTTACCCCGGTGACGACCTTTACCTGGTTTGGATTCCGGAAATCCTCCACCGTTTTGAAGGGGGTCGCGAGCGTCGCCATGGCCGCCCCACTGCCGAGAAGGCGGGCAAGGTCGCGGATTTGTGCGCCAGTCACCAGGGGTTCATCGCCCTGAACATTGATCACCGCACCGGCTTGGATCTCGGCATTGGCCTCCGCGATCCGATCGGTGCCACTGGGGTGCCCCTTGCGGGTCATCACCACCTGATAGCCCGCATCATGCAAAACCTCCTTCAGCCGTTCATCATCCACCGCAAAATACAGCGGGAACTGCGGAGCTTCCTTGCGGATGCGCTCAGCGGTCCAGAGAATCAGCGGTTTTCCAAAGATCGGATGCAACAATTTTTCCGGGAACCGCTGGGAGGCAAGTCGTGCCGGGACGATGATAACAGTGGCATCACTCATAATTCATTTATACAATAGGTTAGCGAAAACTGCTGCCCGAAGCAACCTAACGGTAAAGTATTCAATAAAGAGACATGTATCCGCGCGGGTGGCCGGATCATCGCGGTGGCCGTTTCTATGAAAATAAAACATCCTCCGCCCGCAAGGTTACCCGTTGGTGCTCCTCCAGCGAGAGCACGCCGTCCTGCACTTTGCTCCACGCATTTTCCCGCAGTGAGCGCCAACCGTGCTCACGGGCCAGCAAACGGAAGCGCGCCAGCGTAAGTCCCGGTTGAATCACCTCTGCCATCGCCTCCGTTAGGTGAAAAAATTCGTAGACCGCTTCACGCCCGCGGTAACCCCGCTGACCACATTCCACGCAGCCGGTACCTCGCATTGCCCGGACCTTTGATTCGGCGATCTTGAGGGCCGCCGCCATTTCTCGCCGAATCGCTTCATCATCAATCGGCGCTTCCACCGCGCACTGACGACAATTTCGGCGGACAAGCCGCTGGGCAATGCTGCAGACCAAGGAAGAGGCTACGAGGAATGGTTCGATGCCCATTTCCACGAGACGTACCACCGCGCTCAAGCTATCGTTGGTGTGAAGTGTCGACAGGACCAAGTGCCCGGTTTGCGCTGCGCGGATGGCAATGTCCGCGGTTTCACGGTCGCGGATTTCCCCGATTAAAACCACATCGGGATCATGCCGGAGAATGGAGCGCAGGCCCGCGGAAAAGCTGAGGCCGATCTCCGAACGGACTTGAATCTGAGAGATCCCCTCCATTTGGTATTCGACCGGGTCTTCCACCGTGATCACTTTGCGGCCCTCGTCGCGGGAATGCTGCAGGGCGGTGTAAAGGGTGGTCGTTTTACCACTGCCTGTCGGCCCGGTCAAAAGGACCATGCCCTGGCTCAGCCCCATCATCCCCTCCAAACTTCGCTGCTCCCGCTCAGGCATCCCAAGCCGATCAAAATCCAGCATCAGATCGTTTCGGCTGAGGACCCGCAAACAAATAGCCTCCCCCAACCGAGTCGGCAAAATCGAGACCCGAAGGTCATATTTCTTTTCGCCGCTACGCATGGTAATCCGTCCATCATGGGGCAAGCGCCGTTCCGCGATGTTCAAGCCGGCCATGACCTTTAAGCGGGAAACAATTGAGCCGTAAAGTTGCTGCAACCCGGCGGGCAATGGAATATCACGCAGCAGGCCATCGATACGGTAGCGCAGGCGAATATGCGATTCGTAGGGTTCGATGTGGATATCGGTCGCCTCCATCCGGAGCGCTTCCAATAGCATTTGTGTGACGAGCTTGGAAATCGAAGCCGCTTCCTCCCCTGAATCCTGCGAGAGGTCTTCCGTCGCACCGCCGGGCGTATCGAAGGTCAGGGCTTCTTCGCCCGAGGCAGGCAGGCCACGGTCTTCCCGCAATTTTTGGACAGTGCTCGCGCCCAAGCCGTAGTGCACTTCGATCGCACGATGTATGCTGCTCGGCGCCATGATCACGATACGGATCCGACTGCCCAACACCAGTCGGAGATTGGCGAGTTCGGTGGCGGTCGGCGGCTCGGCGAAGGCAAGCGCCAACATCCCCCCGCCCGCTTCGACCGGAAAGGTCTTGTAGTGGAGAACCACTTTTACCGGGACCTTTTGAATTAAGTCAGGAGCGATGCTCAGTTCCGAAAATTCCACAAAGGTCAACTCATGTGCCTCCGCCAAAGCACGGTACGCCTGCGACTCTGAGATGAAGTTCAACTCAATCAAGGCCCGGTGCAGCGAAACCTGCTGACGCTGGGTGCGTCTGCGGGCAAGCTCAAGCTGCCGCGCGTCCACAAGTCCGTCCCGGATCAAAAAAATTCCTATAAGTCGGTCTGATTTGTGCGAGCTCCGGGGCATTACGCTTATTATGCCGCCTACTCGATCGGCACTTCGAGCATTTTTTTCGAATTGAAGGTGATAAGCACCTCGCCTCCACCCTCTTGTTCCAAGCGAAGCGCACGCGCGCGCGCTTCAGCAATGACCCAACCGGCAACCACCGATGCTCCGGGGTCGAAAATACGCAGCTGACCATCCACCAAAAGGTAGACTTTAAGTTGTCCCTGTGCGGTTGTGTAAAGCCCACGGTAGTGCAGCTCCACCATTCGGGTTTCGATCGGCTCGGGGTCTGGCACGTCTTCGCGGCTCTCCTCGGGCTCGGCTTCTTCATCCGGGGAATCAGCGACTGGGGGCACCACCCGCTTAAAAGGACTTTGCTCACGCGCCAGCGCTAAATCGATACCTCCCTCCCCTCCATTTACCTTATCCAGCAAAGTCAAACTCCGCTCGGTAAACCAATTGGCAACCGGCGCTGGTTCCAGGGGTAAGGAATCCCGGTGGGGAGAGCCCGCCGTTTGCACCGACTGAAACGCCACATAGCCGACCAAGAGGACACCAAACCCCATCAAAAGGATACTGAGCAAAGTGGATCGTGTTTCCATATGCTTAGTCCTCCCCCCTTATCGACGCGAAACCGGAGACCTGAAGGTCCATTTCAATCCGCGCGTTGGCCCCGCCCGAAGCACTGCGCAAGCTAACCTGCTCGATAAAGTAGGCCGCGTTGGGGCTTTTTTTATCCGCTTCGACTGAAAATCCCGCACTGCTATTCAAAAACGCGCCCATATTTTCTAATCGCCCTCGGGCAACGATGCGAAAACGCAGCTCAACCAGTTCACCCTCGTCGTTAATCTGCTCGTGATAACGCAGCGGCAATTTTTCAA
>PWZW01000122.1 GCA_003567255.1 Puniceicoccaceae bacterium
AAATGCTGCCGCTGCTGCCCCGGGTTCCATAAAAGGTATCAGCTTTTCACCCAAGGTGAGAATCTTCAAATGAATAAATGGCTCCCTGCATAGGTCCCCACCATCACAGGCTGAAGTCCCGATTCAACGGCGCTGGCCATCCGCTGAATTTGAGGCAGGCCTTCAGCCTGCCATTGTTTCCTATTTCCTTTCCTGGGGCGTTGCCCGCAGGCTACGATGGCAAGGCCGTTGGCCTTAAAAAGAGACCTTGCCCGTTGCCCGCAGGCTACGATGGCAAGGCCGTTGGCCCGGGAATGCGCGGTGTCCAGACCCTCCACACGGAATTTGATACCGTTCATCAAGAAAGGCAGGGTTGCTTGGCGCACAGAAATGCCCCGCTACTTTCAGCTCGCTTGTGCAGTTGACAGGGGCACGCCAAAGGCTAACTTCTCGTCTGACTTGGGGGAGTAGCTCAGTTGGTTAGAGCGCCTGCTTCACACGCAGGAGGTCCCGGATTCGAGTTCCGGCTCTCCCACCATTTTTATGCGGTGCCTGGGGGTACGAATCGGTTGCGTGTCGCTACACTCGGTACCTGTCTGTGCGGGTTCGCTGGATTTCCTATGAAAAAGCCCAAGGGGTCAGCGGCACAGACAGAAATCGCTGTGCCGCGCTGCAAGGTCACGCACGGTACCTTACCAGTGCCAAGGCAAACAATGCGCTGAGCCCGACAAACCAATTCCCGTAGCGGACGTAGAAACTCTGCCGGCCATCCCAGTAAGTGTACTGAAAGACCTCGGCCGTGCCGCCTCCGCGAAAATAAATACTGCCGTGCTCGTCCAACATTACCTCCCGGACCGCGCCGAAGCTATCGAACCACCCGCTCCAACCGCCGTTCCCCACGCGCACCACCGGACGACGGGTTTCCACCGCGCGCAAGGCGGCGTGCGCGGCATGCTGGTAGGCACCTCCCTCCTCGCCGTACCAAGCATTGTTAGTCGCCACAAAAAAGATATCCGCCCCGGCCTGCGCACTGGATCGGGCAAGTTGCGGGAAAATGTCCTCATAACAAATCAGCACACCCACCTCCAAAGTCCGGCCATTTGCGATCTCCAAAGGCAGTAGCTCAGGTCCCGGTCCTGGGGTAAAATCCGATCCGATCGGAACAAATTTGTCGATAAACCCGAGTAATCCGCGGAATGGAATGAACTCCCCAAAGGGAACAAGTTTGCGCTTGGCGTAAAAAGCCTCCCGGAGGCCCTCCTCCGGGGTCACCACGAAAGCGGCGTTAAACCACTGCTCATGTTCCCGGTCCACCGCGAGGTTTCCCATCAGGATCGGCACCTCAAGGACACGGCTCGCTTGCTCCACCCACTCCCGCATTTCCGGATATCCTCCCAAGACCGGCCAAGGCGTCGACGCCTCGGGCCAAAGCACAACCTCTGGCTCAAGGCTACCGACGAATCGGGTTTGCCGAGACAAAATATCAAGGTTTTCGGTCGCTTCCTCCGGATCCCACTTAACGTTTGCAGGAATGTAGGGTTGAACAAACCCGGCCCGAAAGAACTCGGTTTGTTCGGCGCGCTCGGGAAGGGTTTTAAAAAAGAGCATGATCGCCCCCAAAAGAAGGCCCAGCGCCAGATAGAGGTCCGGGCTCAACCACGTCGTGAGGGCTTTGTGTCGGGGGAAGAATAATCGATTCCGCAGGGTCCAGCCAATGCTGAGGTTAAACAGCACAAGCAAAAAACTCACTCCGTAAAAGCCGGTCCACGCGGCTACCTGCAGGGCGACGGGGCGCTCCCACTGAGAAAGCGCCAGCGGAGCCCAGGGAAACCCGGACAGCAGGAAGGTCCGCAACCATTCCAAAAAGACCCAAACCCCGGCGAGGCCAAGGAAGGCCAGTAGCCGATTGAAGAAGGCCGTGCCCGCCAGCTTGGGCAAGACCGCATGGGCCACCGTACACCAAGCGAGAAAAAAGAGCGCGAGGATACCACTCAGGGCGATGGTCCCGAAAAACGTTACGTGCCGTAGCCAGATTAAAACTACGATCCAGGCCAGCCAACTGGCAACGAAAGCGGTGATCAAAAAAGGCTTCCGGGGGACGCCCCGCGAGATACATAAAAGACAGGGGATCAGCGCTACGTAGGCAAGCTCGGCAAAGTTAAAAGGCGGCAGCGACAGCGCCCATAGCGCCATGCTGAGCCCCGTCGCCACCACCGCCCAAATCCAGGGGTGCTTGAGTGGTGCCAGGGGCCGCGGCGCTTCGCGCGGGTGGAGGGGCGATGATCCAAATAGGCGCATTAGCGGGGGTTTGCTGGGGGCCTCTCATCGGCAGCCTGACGCTCACAGGCGCGGCGCAAACGGGTGCGCAGGTGGGTGCGTCGCACCTCGGTCTTGGCGTTGCGCACCGCCATGGCATAGGCTTCGGGATCTCCGACCAAAAAGACCTTTTCCCGCGCCCGGGTAATCGCTGTGTAGATGAGGTTTCGCTGAAGTAAAAGGAAGTGCTGTTTTAACAGGGGAATGATCACACAAGGGTACTCACTCCCCTGGCTTTTGTGAATAGAGATAGCGAAGGCGTGCTGCAACTCGGAGAGCTCACCCTTGGTGAATTCCACTGCCTGAAGGTCAAACTGTACGGTCAGCCCGGAGCGGTCCGGAGCAATTCCCGAAACGATGCCCATGTCTCCATTAAACACCCCCTTGTCATAGTTATTGCGCATCTGCAACACCTTGTCCCCAAGGCGGTATTGCGCACTGCCGAAGTCGATGCTGGTGGGCAGCGCACGGCCGGTCTTTTCCCGAAAGTAGACTTGGCGTGAGGGTTGGTAGGCCTTTGCTTTTCCGGAGACCTCGGCCTGGATCGGATTCAGCCGCTCCTGCAGCGCACGGTTGAGCGCGGAGATGCCCGCGGTGCCGCGATGCATCGGTGCGAGAATCTGCACATCGCGGATGGCGTGCTTACCAAAATGCCGGGGAATGTATTCGGCAGCCAAGTGCAGTGCCATTTCCACGCAACGCTCCGGATCCGTCACGGCGATGAAGTTAAAATCGTTTCTCGGGTCGAGGCCCTCCGCACTTTCCGCCATTCCGTAGGCATGGATATCCCCTTTCAAAATGGCGTGCGCGGTCGAGACGATCCCGCTTTCTTCATTTTGCCGGAAAATGGTTTCCAGACGGGTCACTTTGGCAGGGGGTGCTTGTATCAAATCTCCCAGTACGCTTCCGGCGCCGACCGACGGCAGTTGATCCGCATCACCCACCAGCAAAAGGTGGGCCCGAGCTGGCACCGCGCAAAAGAGCCGAGCGGCAAGAGCGGCGTCGAGCATACTGGCCTCATCCAAAATCAGAAAGTCGCAGGGCAGCGGATTATCCTCCCCGTGCACAAAGCCGCGGGTCGCCGGATCGTGCTTGAGCAGGCGGTGGATGGTACTGGCCGGGGCGCTCGCCGCCTCGGCCAATCGCTGCGCGGCACGCCCGGTCGGTGAGGCCAACTGAACCCGCACCTTCTTGGCCTTTAAAATCTCGACCAAAGCGCGCAAAATGGTGGTTTTCCCGGTCCCCGGACCCCCCGTCAGGATCGAGACCTTTGCCTCGAGCGCATTCCGCACCGCCAAGGCTTGCTGCCCGGCAAAACGAAAGCCCGCACGCTTTTGTGCCCAATCGATCGCCGCATCAATTTTGATCGGCGGCAAAGCAGAATCGGCGGCGTCGAGTCCGCTGATGGTTTTGGCGATGATTGCTTCATTGCGGCCCGTGGCGGGCAGTTGGACTCCCGGCCCGAGGATGCCCCCGTTCTCCGTATCCTCGACCTGGATGCGCTCAAGCTTCACTTGCTCAGTGAGTTTGCCGATGCGCGGGAGGATCAGATTTCCATCGACCTTTAACAGCTCGGCACTCAGCTGAATCAAGGCATCGTGCGTCGCGACAGTATGTCCCTTACCCTCCAGATCCCGCATCGTGTGAAGTATCCCGGCGTCAATCCGTTCGCTTGAATTCGTCGGGAAACCGAGATTCAGCGCGATCTTGTCGGCCGTAGCAAAACCGATGCGCTCAATCTCCCCCGCCAAGCGGTACGGTTCTTTCTCCAGGATGTAGCGGGCATTATTTCCATATTTTTTGACCAGCCGCACGCACTGGGAAGTGGTGACCCCGTAAGTCTGGAGAAACATCATGACATCACGCACCGCGACTTGCGCTTCCCAAGCCTTTTTAATCGACTGCACCCGTTGCTTTCCAATCCCCGGAACCTCGCTGAGACGGCCGGATTCCTTGGAGATGATCTCCAGAGTCCGCGCGCCAAAGTGGTCGACGATCTTTTTCGCGTAAGCCTTGCCAATCCCGTGCACCAAGCCACTGCCGAGGTATTTGCGGATACCGTGGACCGAGGAAGGCAGTTTGGACTCAAAGCTTTTAACCTTAAATTGGTCCCCGTGCCGGGGATGGCGGGTCCAGTTGCCGTTTAACCTCAGTGTCTCCCCACACTGCACCCCGGGCAGCGGTCCGGAGATCGTGACTTTCTCTTTGCTCTCGGCCATCTTGAGTTCAGCAATGCAAAAGGCGTTTTCCTCGTTCAGGAAAACAATCCTTTCGAGAACACCCTCAATTGACTCACTAAACTGCGCCGCTGTTTCCATACACCCTTAGTTTCAAACGACTAACAGGCCCCCGCCCAAGGTCAACCGCCACCACGCCCAATTTGCAAAGTGCCCTGCCCCTTAAGGTCCTCGGCCCCCGACAACGTCGCCCCGGCCATATAGCGGAAAACCCTGCCTTCCACCGACCCCGCAACTTCCCAAACAATGAGCATGGGCATTGGCTTTCCTCTGAAAACCGTTTTCGGGATCCCTTATACGTGGTGGATCGTGGCAAGCTTGCTCATGAGATGGTGCCCGCAAGATTCACTGGCCCACTAGCCTGACCTCCGAACAATGCCTCCGCATAGGATAAACCAAGCTTATGCGGAATCACCCCAAAATTATCAAATAGATTAGCATTATTCCTAACTTACCCAACACTATCCAAACCCATCGTGATGATCTTGGCGTGGGGATGGATCAACGCTATCTTTATCGTCATGCGTCCCTTACCCTTACCAACCGTTGCTCAAGCACCTTTTCACTTAATGACCAAAGCGGCGAGCGCAGCGTGCAACCTCGATTGCAGCTATTGCTACTACCTCGAAAAACAAGCACTCTACGAGACCTGCGGGCGTACCCGGATGTCGCGTGAAACGCTCGAGATTTTCGTCCGCGACTACATCTCCGCCCAACCGGCAGACCCGGTCACCTTTGCCTGGCAAGGGGGCGAGCCCACCCTTATGGGGATTGATTTTTACCGCGAAGCCGTTCGCTTGCAAAAGCGCTATGGTGCCGGGCGCCAAATTGACAATGCTTTCCAAACAAACGGGACACGCCTCGACGATGCATGGTGCCGGTTTTTCACGGAAAACGATTTTCTCGTTGGTATCAGTATTGATGGTCCACGGGAGATCCACGATAGCCATCGTCTGAGCCGCAGCGGCAAGGGCACCTTCGACTCCGTAATGGCAGGGCTCCGCCTCCTCAAAAAACATGGTGTTAGTTTTAACACACTGACCACCGTCCACCGTCGCAACGAAACCCGCGGCCGTGAAGTCTACAAGTTTCTCAAAAAATGCGGCTCACGCTACCTTCAGTTTATCCCCATCGTCGAACGGGAAGCAGGTCCCTGCGCCAAGCAATCCGGGCTTAGGCTGGCAAGCCCCGACGATCCTGAGTCGGCAGTGATGCCATGGAGCGTTAGCTCGGGCGGGTTTGGACGGTTTTTGGCAGATGTTTTCGAGGTTTGGCGGAAGAAGGATGTTGGCAAGGTCTTTGTCCAACACTTCGACGGTGCCCTTTCTGCATGGCTGGGTTTGGGGAACACCACCTGCGTTTCCGCACCCACCTGTGGACGCAACCTGGCGATTGAGCATGACGGCTCAATCTATGCCTGCGATCACTACGTTTACCCGGAGTATCGCGTCGGAAAACTCGGCGAGGCTCCCCTCGCATCCATCGTTGACCAGCCCCGGCAAAAACACTTTGGCGAAGCTAAGAAGACGACCCTACCCCGCGCCTGCGTGGAGTGCCGCTACCGCTTTGCCTGTGAAGGCGATTGCCCGAAGCATCGCTTCGTTGCCTTGGGCGGAGAAGTGCATCCGCAAAGCTATCTCTGCCGCAGCTTCAAAAGCTTTTACAAGCACATCGATCCGACGATGCGTGCGATGGCGGACGATTGGCGACGCCACAACGGCACACCCGCGCTTCCACGCCTTCGCTAATTATTTTTAAATCCTGACCGCCGATCCGCAAAAGCTGAAGCGGCTTCGTTCGGGATGTCGCTGATGTGCCTCACCCACCAGCGCACCAGCGGCCCATTCCCTACCGACCTTTGCGGAGAAGTTCTCGCGGTTCTCGCCAAACGTCTCCCAAACAACAGAAATAGGCCCATGCCCCCCCGCAGAGACACTGCCCAGAGACCCGAAAGATAAAAAGTTCGATTTCGGGCGCGGGCGACCCTAACATGGCTACCTTATGAAAGTACTTGTAGCAGGTGGAGCGGGTTATATCGGGAGTCATTGTGTTCGTCAGCTGCAGGCGGCGGGCCACAGCCCGGTAGTGGTCGACAATCTCGTATTTGGCCATCGGGCGGCCGTCGCCCCCGACGTACCATTTTACGACGCAGATCTCGGCGATAAAGCAGCGATGGAAGCGCTCCTCAAGCGGGAGGAGATCGACATGGTCATGCACTTCGCTGCCTTTGCTTACGTTGGTGAATCCGTCACCGAACCACGCAAATACTACGAAAACAACTTTGTCGCTACGCTCCGCTTGCTCGAAGCCATGCTCGACGCAGGCGTCAAAAAATTCGTTTTTTCCTCCACCTGCGCAACCTTCGGGGTTCCCACCTCGCTCCCGATCACGGAAGACCTACCGCAAGCCCCGATCAACCCCTACGGCCAGACTAAATTGGACGTGGAAAACCTACTGAAGTCGTTCTGTCACGCCTACGGTATGAGCTTTGCCGCCTTCCGCTACTTCAATGCCGCAGGCGCGGCGGAAGACGGGACCATCGGAGAAGACCACAACCCTGAGACCCACCTGATTCCCCTCGTGATCGACGCGGCCACCGGACGCCGGGAAAACATCAAAATTTTCGGGACCGACTACCCCACCCCCGACGGCACCTGCCTGCGCGACTACATCCACGTCGACGACCTGGCCCGCGCCCACATCGCGGCCTTCCCGTTGTTGGAAAAGGCGGGTGCGGGGCATTTTTATAACCTCGGGACCGGCACTCCGAACTCCGTTCGCGAGATCATCACCGCCGTCGAACAAGTGACCGGCAAACGCGTCCCCACCGTCGAAGCCGAGCGCCGCGCCGGAGATCCCCCCTCCCTTTATGCAGACAGCAGCAAAGCCATCCGCGAGTTGGGCTGGAAGATCAAATACACCGACGTCACCGCAATCATCGAAACCGCCTGGCGCTGGCACCGCGACCATCCCAAGGGCTTTGGGTCTTGAGGGCAAACGTCCAAAGGCTTACCTTTTCCCGAAAAACGCCCCCCGGTGTGCCAAACAAAAAGAGGTGACCAAGGGAAAACCCCCCTTGGTCACCTTGATATTCCGAGGGCAGCCGAAGGGGGGCGCTACCGCTCGGAACCAAGCTTGATGACTTCCCCTTTCGCTTCAGTTGTATGTTCGTGTGACATGGGAGTGGGTGTTCGCTTCGTTTTTTTCATCATAGGAGCTCCAGTTTAGCGAGCACTCGCGCCTGGCAACTCCTCCCATGCCATCTTCGGCTTGCCCCAAAAGTCGAAGCTCCCAGCCCGAACAGGCGTTTACGATCTCAGCTCTGTCAAGCAACGTTCAGCTCGGTCTGTGATGCCATCAACGAGCCGATCCAAGACTACGGAGTCCGCTCTAAGGACGTCAGCGACTTCCCTGCAAACAACTTGCGCATCATCCGCAATCGCAGCGGCCATTGTTAAAACCTGTTGGATAACAAAATCCTCTTCGATCCCCCATTCTTTGGCGGCCTTCTTCCACTGATGCCCGCTTATTTTCCATAGTAAATATTCATCGCCCACTTTCATGGCCAATTTTAATTTTTTAGGGTGATGCTTGTAGGGTAGAATGGAAATGATGTCATATAACGGAGTGAGTCGGAACTGGCCTTGTCCAGCGATTAACATGCCGTAGTTTTTCGCGTGCCCGTCAGTTCCAGCAATCAGGAAGTTGTAGATCAGAGCTTTGAGAAAGGTGAGAACGTCGTCTTGGCTGGCGCTCGAATACTCCCGGATTGAATCAAAAATCTGAGCACCGGAGGGGCCGCCATCGTTCTGATACTTGTCTTCAGGCTTTACACCGAGTGCCTGACAAAAGTCTTCCTGATGCACGCGAATTAACCGCCCCCCAATAAGGGCACGGTCGTATCGCTCCACCACAAGCATCCGATACTTCCCTATTGTCTCTGTCCAAGACTTTGCGGTGGTTAGACCGAGCCTTGCAGCCAGCCTAAGGCAAAAATGCTCATTGATTTCGAAATCCTCAAACTCACCGCTATTCGGTTTGAGTATATGGGTTGTGGGGGTCATGCCTTTTGGGATACCCCATCGTTTTTCATCCCGGTCGAAGTAAAGTCCGGTCTTGGCTTGAGCGCCCGGAAGACTGAAGTGCCCATCATCACCATGGCGACGGGCTACGGAACGGTCTGCAATGAGGTCCTCGATGCGTTCGGCCAGTTCATCAGCACTTAGCCAGTCAACACCCTGAGGCGATGCTTGGCTCAGCCAGTCAGACAAACTTTCCGGCAACACAAATTGCACTGCTCCTGCACATTCTTCGCCCACGTTAGCGAGCATGCGAAACGGGTTTTGTGGGGATACCTGAAACTTTTTTCCCCAGCGTTTTAAGACTTCCGGGTCATCGGGAAGCAAGCCGGATATGAAAGATCGAACAACACTATCTCCATGTTCAAGTGCCACCAGAGGCATCGAGAGGGATAGTGGAAAAGCATTCGGGTTTACCTGCCAATCCCTGTTATACGAGAACGAAACCCTATCCTTGAAATAGAGCAAGGTACCCACCTGTTGCCCATCGTAAATAGCTTCAAGGATTTCGCTCATTGCCTTTTCACCAATGCATTTAAATCAACCAACTTGGAATCTGAATACATTGGCCCATCATCACCCACCCTCAGCTTAACCTCGAGGGTCTTTAAAGTCCTCAAAACAAGGCCAATATGTGCAGTTGCTTTACCTCGCTCGAAGCTTGAGATCCACAGCGGACTCACCCCCACCCGCTCAGCGAGTTCTTTTTGGCTCAATTTCCGCTTTTTCCGCTCTGCACGAACCAAGATACCGAGCTCTTTGGCAGAAGTTATGATCATGTAGCTTACATTGAATACCATACGATCGTATGGCAAGAGCTAAATCCATGCGATCGCATAAACAATCAACATTCATACGAACGTTTAAAGTTTCAGGGAGTAAAAGACTCCTCAGGTGTTGCTCCTAACCTGTCCGATTCTCCCGCGACTCAGCTAAAAAACTGGCAGGCAGCTTGCCTGCCGTTACCACCGCACGATTCACTCAAGATCGCCATGGTGAAGGCCAGAAAAATTCAAAGATTTGATTCCGCTGAAAAACCCATTGAGACATTGAGCGGGAGTTCGTGCGAAGGCGTAATCGCGAGCCGAATTGTTGTTTTTACGACATGACCCGTTTTGTGCGTGACCCGTTTTGTGCGGTCCAGGCGGAGGGAGGGCGTAGCCCGACCGGAGCCGGAGCGCTTGCCAAGGTAAAGCTCGGCCCACCTGGAATTTGTAGCTTTTGGGCGGGTGGCGCGGCAACTGGGAACAGCCGCTCTCAAAGAACGCCACAAACTCTAATTATTCTTGAGAAGTTCGCTACAGGCCCGAAGCAGGCCGGGTAAGTGTTGTGTCGCCGCATCCCAAATGATTGCGTCATCAGCTCGAAAGTAACTATGAGCTAGTACATCACGAAATCCCGCGATCGCGCGCCAAGGGATCTCGGGATAAGGAAGCAAGAGGTCTTCGGGCAAGTGCTTCACCGCTTCCCCAATAATTTCAAGCCTTCGGGTAACCGCATCGACGGTTTTCCTGTCTTTTGCAAATGAAATGTAATTGAAGCCATTGAGGTAATCTCGAATGGCCGCTCCCGCCTCGAGAATATCTTCCAGCCGCAGTGATGGATCACGCGACATGCTTCAACTCGTGCTCGATTCGCTTATAGAATCGGGGTGGACATGAAGCTTTCGTGTGCAAATCAACCGGCTTTCCAAATAGAGATTCAAGATGAAATTTTAATTCCATGAAGTTAAGCAAACCGGGTGATTCAATGAACTCGACGAGGAAATCCAGATCGTTAGCTTCTACATTGCCCTGAGCAGCAGAGCCAAACAGCCATAGATGAGCCACACCAAACTCAGCCAGCCGCGGTGAATTTTCTGCGAGTTTCGCCCTTATGGTTTCGGGATTCGTCATAATGTCTTCAATGCACACTATGAAAAGAGCGTAATTTCCGCAAGCGCAAAGGAGTGTTTGGGCAGCGGTTGGGGACAGCGGTTCTCCCAAATGATACGTCGTTTCTGTAGGATCCAGGATGCGCGAATCAAAGGAGTAAGGACACGCTTGCCCTTTTGCGGCGGCCTAGGGACCAGCAGTTCGTCCGCGACCGCGGACAGGAAGGTCCGTGCCCTTTTTCGCAAGCTACGCCTCTTCGGCGTTTTCGCGGGCGGCGCGGTTGGTGATAGCGGTTTCGGACTGAATCTCGGCGGGGCGCGGGACCAACTCAGGGGCTGCTGCGGGCACGCTGGGCTCTTTTTTACTTTCGATCAAAGCGAGCCGCTGCGCGGCGGCCTCAGCGGCAAAAATGTCCTGGGCACAAACCGTTTCCTGTTTTCCAACGGGGGGCGCAAAGTACGAACCGTTCGCCCGGAGCAAACGGGCGCTGTAGTTGTCTGATAAGTACACGTTCAAGATTCGCATAATGCGTTCACGCAATTCCGGCACTTCAACGGGAAAGACTGCTTCAATCCGACGATAAAAATTTCGTGGCATCCAGTCGGCACTTCCAGCGTAGATTAAGGGATCTTTCCCGCCCGCATTTTCAAAGTAAAAAATGCGACTGTGTTCAAGGTAGCGTCCGAGAATGGAGCGCACGCGAATATTTTCACTTTGCCCCTTGATATTGGGAACCAAATTACAAATACCCCGTACGATACAATCTATCTTCACTCCTGCCTGCGAGGCTTCGTAAAGATGGTCAATCGTCTCTTGGTCGACCAAACTGTTGGTTTGCACGATGATCCGGGCGGGCTTGCCCGCCGCGGCGTTGCGCTTCTCCCGGAGGATCATCTTTTGCAATTCAGAATGCAGATTGAAGGGCGCGACCAACAACTTCTTGAAGTTCGGCGTGCGCGAAAACCCGGTCAAAGTGTTAAAGAGCTGCGCGACTTCTGCGGTGATCGTTTCGTTGGCGGTGAAGAAGCTCAGGTCGGTGTAAAGGCGGGCGGTTTTGGGATTGTAATTCCCAGTACCGAGGTGGGCGTAGCGACGGAGGCCGTCTGCCTCACGGCGGACCACCATGCAACACTTACAGTGCGTTTTCAGGCCGACGAGCCCGTACACCACGTGCACGCCGTAATCTTCCAGTTGGCGCGCCCACTGGATGTTGTTGGCCTCATCAAATCGTGCTTTGATTTCGACGAGCACGGTGACTTGTTTGCCCTGCTTAGACGCTTCCACCAGCGCCTCAATGATGGGCGAGTCGCCGCTGGTGCGGTAGAGGGTTTGCTTGATCGCAAAAACCTTTGGATCACGGGCGGCTTCCTTAAGAAAATCGATAAAAGGCTGAAAGCTCTCGTAGGGATGGTGGAGCAAGTGATCGCGCTCCCGGATGTTTTCGAAAAAGGTTGAGGTCTGGGTCCATGCCTGGGGAACGTGCGGCACCCAGTTTGGAAACTTCAGGTCAGGGCGATCAATCAGGTCATACACGCTCATCAGACGCATCAGATTAACCGGCCCTCCCACCGTGAAGGTGTGCTCCCGTCCAAGTTTATTCGCCCGGAGGAGCGCCTCAGTGATATCGGGGTCGCCCCCCTCGCCGATTTCGAGGCGCACAGCCGCACCTTTCTCCATTTTGTGCAGTTCTTCCTCAATTTTTTTGAGCAGATTCTCAACCTCTTCCTCATCGATATAGAGGTCGCTGTTGCGGGTAATCCGAAAAGGAACTGCAGATAACACGCGATACCCCGGAAATAAGTCTTTGGCGAATTGCTGAATAAGGTCGCTAAGGAAAATATAAACATCCGGCGTACCCCGCCGGGGCACCCCGATTTTAACTACCCGTGGAAGGATCCTCGGAACGGGGACAATCGCCATTAACTTGGCACCCTTCTTTTTCTCCGGATCCTGCATCGCGACGAGAATGTTCATCGCCTTGTTGATGAGAAATGGAAAGGGGTGGGCCGGATCAATCGCTAGGGGCGTCAGCACAGGGAAAACTTGATCCGCAAAGTAATCAGCCGCCCAGGCCTTTTCATTGCGGGTCAGTTCATCGTAGTCGGTGAAAAGAATGTGCTCTTTGGACATTGCCGGCACGATTTGTTTAAGCCAGCAATCATACTGATCCTGCACCATTTGTGTGGTGATGCTGTGGATACGGCGCAGTTGCTCTCTGGGGCCAAGGCCGTCCGGACCCTTGGCATTCGATCCGGAATTCAGCTGCTGCATCAACCCCGCCACCCGTATCTCGAAAAACTCATCGAGATTGGAGGACACAAAAGCGAGGAACTTCATCCGCTCCAGCAATGGGAAATCTTCACAACGTGCCTGCTCGAGTACCCTCCGATTAAACGCCAACCAGCTCAGCTCCCGATTAAAATAAGGATGCCGCAGGGTTTCTTTTGAGGTTGGCTTTGTAGACATATTCGCTGGTGACACGGTAAAAAGACGTTTGGTCCGTCATTCGGCAAAGGCAAGTCCGCGTTGTAACTTCACGGAAATGTGACGGAGAGGGATAAGTCCCATCCGGAAAGGGCTTTAAAAGCGGAAAGTTGAGAGGCGTTCGTCGTAGAGAATGCGCAACTCATCCAAATTGCTAAACCGCGTTTTGTAGTGGTCGACGGTCAAAGCCCTACGGGCAGCCTCCCGATCCCGCTGTATTTCCGCCCGCAGGGTACGGATAAAGTTTTCCAACAAGCGCACATTTGTGGGTGAGGTGGTGCCCCGTTCCCATCGGAAGTTATTCCCGATATCTGCAAACATATAGCCCAACTCCTGATCGCTCCGATAACCTGTCAACACCCGGCGTTCGTACATCAAATTATGCGCAATTTCGAGGAGCATCCTGGTTTTCCGCTCGTACTGCTGAAATACCTCTCCCTGTCGCCAAAGGGCCTCCAAGCTCATTTGTTCCCACTCCAAATCTCCATCGAGGCGAAAGCCAAACCGCCGCACCGCCGGAATGGCGGTGCCCTTGGTCGCAAAAGAGGAACGCTCCATATTCCGCACATACGATGCGATCCCGACGACCAAGCCGGTATGGTTATGGATAATCGGACTTCCACTGTTTCCCGGGACAAAGGTGGCATCGGTCTCTATTTCATGAGGCCCAATCCCCATGATGCGCCCCACTAAGTTGGTCGCCACTCCGCCACCGTCCGCATTGCCAATGACGGTCACCTCATCACCAATGGAAATTCCCCGATCGCGCACAGAATCCAATGCCGTAAAAGTTGGTCCGTCCCATTCGACCGGAATGATGGCGAGGTCTCTGCGACGGCTGATAAATGCGGTGGTGCCGATGTTCACCGTCTGTCCCGTAGGGGTAGTGAATTCAGCGTCCCGCGCGTTACCAAGCACGTGCGTATTCGTGACGAAAAAACGTCGGCCCCGGATCTCTGCGAGAAAGCCAGAGCCCCTGCCAGCGTCTCCAGCTACGATCACCAGCGAGTCCAAATCTGCGCTGAAGGCTTCAATTGCCTTTGGGTTCGTGGGTGCATCCGCTTCTCTGCTTTCCAATGATACGGCCAACGCCTCCTCAGCCTCCGCCAGCTCTAGACGCAGCCGGTCCACCCGCTCCTCCAAAGACTCGCTCGCCCCTCCGGAGAAACCAAACATCCCAAGCATAAGGCCCAGGAAGCTGAGGTTTTTGATAAAAATTGATTTTGCGTCGAGCACAGGAAAAGGATTTCCGAAATCGGCAATAAAATCAATCTTCTCCGATACGTACTGTCGAAGGTTGTTTATTCTCCAGAAGCATGACATTTATCTCTACCTTACGGATGGCACAGCACCTTGGGCCAGATCACATTGGCTGAAAATGAAACCCAAGTCTGAGCTCCCCGCTACCCTAGCCCTGGCCACTCCGATGGTGATTGGCCAAATGGTCGGCATGTCCATGGGACTCGTCGACGCGGCGATGGTGGGGCGAGGCATCGGCACCGATGCATTGGCGGCCCTCGGCCTGGGGGTGAACCTCACCTTTTTGGTCGCCCTTGCGGGCTTCGGGTTCGCCAGTGCCGTGAGCATTTTGGTGGCGCGGGCGGCGGGTGCCAAAGACATGTACGGCGCGCAAACCTTTACCCGCTTGGGTTGTTTCGCCGGGTTTGGTTACGGCATCACGGCGGTCCTCGCGGTGACCGCTATCCTGCATCTTGCGCCAAGCTTGCGCTACTATGGCCAAGCTCCTGAGGTTGTCGGCAATGGTGCGGAGTACACCGTCTACTACGCACTCGCCATGGCCGCCATGCTCACTGCCGCACCCATGCGTGCGGCGTTTGAGGGCAGGAGCCGGGCCTGGCTACCGCTGATCATACTGGGCTTTGCCGTCCCTTTGAATATTTTGCTGAACTGGATCCTGATCTTCGGAAAACTTGGTGCTCCAGAGATGGGATTGGAAGGTGCGGGGCTTGCTTCGCTTTTAGCCAATCTTTTTGCCATGGTGGGCCTTTATTGGCTACTGGCCAAGGGCAGGCTCATCACCACCAAAGCCCGCCACCACTTTCACTTCAACCGGCAAAAACTCTGGCAACTACTGAAGATTGGGGTGCCCATTTCGCTGCAAATTTTCTTTGAAGCCGCCACCTTTATTGTTGCGGCGCTTTTGATCGGGCTCCTTGGGCCCATTCCCCTGGCCGCGCATCACATAGCCCTGCAAGTATCGGCCCTGTGCTTTATGCTACCCATGGGAATATCCTTTGCCGTGGCCATACGGGTCGGCCACGCCATGGGGGCGGATGATTATTTG
>PWZW01000087.1 GCA_003567255.1 Puniceicoccaceae bacterium
AAAACGATCATCACGACGAAAGCACTGACGATGAGCAGGACGAGGGTGAAAAATGTAATAAGTAAAGTGGCCATTTGGATCTTAGAGCGATTTCTGCTGAGGAAAAACGGAGGATGTTCGCACTTGTTGAAGAGATGACAAGCGAAAACCGACAAGTCTGTGCGGATCCTGTATGCGTTTGCTAACCGGCAACTTCAGCGTGGAAGTTGTTGCCAGCGGTGGTTTCTGCCACGTACCCCTTGCGGATAACGAAGTCTCCAAAGCGCTCACCATCCGTACGCGCTTTAGCATAATCCAAGAGCAGCGGCTTAAGTTCGGCAACGATTTCCTCGTGGGTTGCGGAGGTTTTGTAGAGCTTGTTCAAGCGCTCACCCGCAAAACCAGCGCCGAGGTAAAGGTTATATTTACCGGGTACTTTGCCCACCAATCCGATTTCTCCAAGATAAGGACGGCCGCAGCCATTGGGACAGCCGGTCGAACGAATGACAATTTCGTCCTGCTGAAGCCCGGCTTTTTCCAAAATCTCTTCAAGTTCGGTGACCAGATTGGGAAGGTAACGCTCAGATTCGGCGAGCGCCAATCCGCACGTTGGGAGAGCCACGCAGGCAATTTGACTGCGGCGCATTCCAGAGGAGGTTTTATACGCATCGAGTTTGTATTTCTCGACGAGTGCGTCGATCTCGGCCTTGTCCTCAGTGGCGACATTGGAGATGATCAGGTTTTGATTTGCGGTTAGGCGAAACTCGCCCTTGTGCACCTTGGCAATGGCCTCCATCCCGCTTTTGTATGGCTTATCTTCGGTGTCGACGATCCGCCCACCCTCGATGAAGAGACCGAGGTGCCACTTCCCGTTAGTTCCCTCAACCCAGCCGTAGCGATCAGCTGTACTCGTGAAGGCGTACTTGCGGGGATCCTCGAGGGCATAACCAAGCCGTTTTTCCAACTCTTTCCGGATCCAGTCTTTGCCCAAGCGCTCAACGGTGTACTTGAAGCGCGCATTCGTGCGTTCTTCACGGTTTCCGTGGTCGCGTTGGATCGCGACAATCTTTTCCGAAACGGGGACCACCTGATCAGGCGTGCAGAAAGCGATCACATCCGCGAGGCGGGGAAAGGTCTTTTCATTGCCATGGGTCATCCCCATACCTCCGCCAACCGTGACGTTGAACCCCTGCAGCTTGCCGTCCTCAACGATGGCGATAAAGCCGAGGCAGTGGGCAAAGACATCGACGTCGTTATGCGGAGGAATCGCTACGGCAATCTTGAATTTACGCGGCAGATAGGTCGTGCCGTAGAGCGGCTCCATCTCGTCTCCCCCGCAATCAAGCGAACGTTCCTTAGCTTGGCTCACGGTCAACTTAATCGGCTCGCCATCCAGCCACATCTGTGAAAACGCGGGCGTTTGCGGCTTGAGGTGGGCATCCATTTCCTCGACCACTCGTTGAACTTCTCCATGCACTCCGGTTTCAAAAGGGTTGGGGTTGCACATGACGTTGCGGTTGACGTCTCCACAGGCTGCGAGCGTAGTCATAGCGACGTCGTTGCACGACTTGATCACATCCTTCAAATTACCCTTGAGAATCCCATGCAGTTGGAATGCTTGGCGCGTGGTCAGTTTAATCGTGTTGAACGCGCAAAAATTGGCCAAATCATTCACCACCATCCATTGTTGCGGTGTGCAGACACCGCCTGGCAGACAGATGCGCGCCAAAAAGGCGTAGGCTTTGTCGAGCTTGTGCTTGCGGCGCTGCGCCCGTACATCGCGGTCGTCTTGCTGATACAAGCCGTGAAATTTACTCAATTGCTGGTCGTCAGCGGAAATTGAGCCGGTCGAAAAATCGGCCAAACCCTCAAGAATCGTTCCGCGCAAGTATTCGCTGCGGGCTTTGATTCCTTCGTTTTTGTGAAGCTGTGGTGCGGATTCGCTCTCTGAAATCATATCGGTAGGTTGGTTACTTTTCTCGTTTTTTCAACGATTGAAGCGCTTTGCATGGGACAAAAAACAAAAATCAAATCATATTCTTGAGTTTGTCACCCAAAATAGTCATATTAAAAGTTTTATGGGTATTTACTGACTCCGCACCGGAGCGGCCCACTTGCGCATCAAAAACTTTTGTGCAGTCTACCTTATTCAAAAAAGCTTTCCATGAACGAGCAAAACACACCACTTTCTCAACCGATTCCTGAGGCGCAGATCCAAGCATTGGGGGGGCTTGTCCAAGGGCTCTCGACCGAGCAGCTAATCTATATCGAGGGATTTATCCGCGGTATCCGTCAGGCCAGCGGTGGAACCACGACCCCAGCGACGGCTCCGGCAACCGTTACGACGGTTGCGAAGCGTGAGCTGACCATCCTCTACGGTACCGAGTCGGGGAACTCTGAAACACTTGCGAACACAACAGCCAAAAAAGCCAAGGCTTTGGGGTTTACGCCGAAGGTGGTCAACATGGCAGATACGTCTCCGACGAAGCTGAAGTCGGTGGAAAATCTTTTGGTTTTGGTCAGCACCTGGGGCGAGGGAGACCCGCCTGAAAGTGCCTTGGCCTACCACGAGGATTTGCTAAAGGACTCCGCTCCTCAGTTACCAAACCTCCGTTACTCCGTGCTCGCCTTGGGCGACACCAGCTATGAACAGTTTTGTGAATTCGGCAAAGTGGTGGACCAGCGACTGGAGAAACTGGGGGCGACCCGCTTCCTGCCACGGGTCGATTGCGACGTCGACTACGATGAAGCTTACGCCACCTGGGTGGAGGAAGCTTTGGCCGAACTCGACAAGCTAACCGCGCCATCCGGCGGCGACGTTTCGCTGGCCGCTCCGGTCACGCCTGCGGTCGCCCCGGCAGTCGAAGCCTACGGTCGGAAAAATCCCTTTCCCTCAGAACTGTCGGAAAAGGTCCTGCTCAACGGCAAGGGCTCCGCCAAGGAAACTTACCATTTTGAACTTTCCCTCGAGGGCTCCGGGTTGACATACGCCCCGGGCGATTCCTTGGCGGTGATCCCGCACAACGCGGGAGATGTGGTTGATCAGGTAATCGAGGCAAGTGGACTGGATCGCGCCGCCTTGGTGAATTTAAAAGGTGAACAGTTCACCCTTGAACGCGCCCTGACCAGCAAGCTGGACATCACCACCCTCACCCTTCCCGTCATGAAGCGCTACGCGGAACTCGCCAAGCACGACCAGCTGAACGCTTTGCTTGAACCGAAATCCAAGACGAAGCTGCTCGACTACATGAACGGGCGTGATGTGGCTGACCTTCTCCGCGATTTTCCTTGTGAGCAACTGACAGCCGACGCCTTCGTCGCGATCATGCGCAAACTTCCGCCACGGCTTTATTCCATTGCGTCGAGCCCCAAAGCCCACCCCGGTGAGGTTCACCTGACGGTCGCCGTGGTCCGCTACGACGCTCACGGGCGCAAGCGTAAGGGGGTTTGTTCAACCTACCTCGCGGATCGCCTGGCGGAGGGCGAGAAGGCTGAAGTTTTCGTCACGGCGAACAAGAATTTCAAACTACCGGACGATCCCGAAGCACCCATCATTATGGTGGGTCCGGGCACCGGCATTGCGCCGTTCCGTGCCTTCGTTGAGGAACGTGCGGCCACCAGTGCGAAGGGCAAAAACTGGTTGTTCTTTGGAGATCAACACTACCTGACGGACTTCCTTTACCAAACCGAGTGGCAGTCTTATCTGGAAGACGGTGTCTTAACGAAACTCGACGTTGCCTTTTCCCGTGATCAGCTAAAAAAAATCTACGTCCAAGACCGCATGCGCGAGCGAGCAAAGGAGCTTTTTGCCTGGATTGAGGCGGGTGCGTATTTTTATGTCTGTGGAGACGCCACACGGATGGCCGTAGACGTCGATCAAGCGCTGCACGAAATCATTGCCAGCGAAGGCAAGCTTTCGGACGAAGCCGCCGCCGAGTATGTGAAACGCCTGAAAGCCGAAAAGCGCTATCTGCGGGATGTCTACTAAGGAAGCGGTCGATGTGCTCTGCGTTGGCTATGCCTGCGTGGACGTTAACTTTTCCATTTCCCATCACCCCGCTGCGGATGAAAAAATGCGGGCCTCCAAGCGAAGTCTTTGCGGCGGCGGCCCGGCGGCAAATGCGGCCGTTCAAATTTGCCGCCTTGGGGGCTCAGCCAGCTTCCTGGGCTACCTTGGAGATGATCTTTACGGTGATCTTCACGCCTCCGAGCTTCAGCAGGCAGGAGTGGTCACCGATGACCTCCTGCGCGGGGCCACGCCCACTCCAGTAGCCGTTGTTCTAATTAAGCCGAACGGGGATCGGTGCATTGTCGATCACCGCGGAGATCACGAATCCCTTCCGGCCGATGCCTATCATTTCAGACCAAACCGCGCGCCCAAAGTCCTCCTCGTGGACGGGCATGAGCCTGCACTCTCCATCAAACTCGTCGAGACCTGTGGGCGATTGGGCATCCCCACGGTGCTCGACGCTGGATCGCTTCATTCCGGAACCGCCGCCCTCTTTGACCAAGTGGATTTCTGCATTGCCTCAGAAAAATTTGCCCGTCAGCAGACCGGACGTGAGGATCCCATCGAAGCCCTGAGCGAACTTTCCGGTTCCGCACCGGTGGTCGCGGTAACCTGCGGAGAACGCGGACTTTATTGGCAGAGCGGAGGGGCGCAAGCACATCTCCCCGCCTACCCCATTTCGGCGGTTGATACCACAGGCGCCGGCGACGCCTTTCACGGCGCCTTTGCCCTCGGGCTGACCGAAGGTCTGGATCTCGAAGAAAACTTTCGGCGCTCTGCGGCTGTGGGCGCCCTCACCTGCCTCAGGGCTGGAGCGCGCGCCGCGCTACCCACAAAACGAGCCTTAGAGGCGTGGCTCAGCAAGCAGGTCTGAAACTCCTCAACCAACCTCGCTCTAAGGCTTTTCCTATAAAAAGGAAAAAATTCTGGCTAAGCCATGGTTTAAAAGGCAGATTTTTCCTGTATTCGAGATAATCTGTTTTCCTTTTCCCATCCCGCCATGTCTGCCCCACATATTTTCAAGGCCTTCATTTTCATTGTTAGCCTCTCTGCCTTTCCTGCGATGGGAGCGGCTGATTTGTCCTCAGGTCCCATGGTCGGCCACCTCGCTCATCGCGAAGCAAACATTTGGGTCCAAACGTCCGCGGCCGCTGAGGTTGCCATGCGCTACCGACCCAGTGAGGGTTCCGCACCTGCCCGGGAAACCGCACCCGTAAAAACCAGCAACGAAAACGGGTTTACCGCCGTCCTTGTGGCAGACCAGGTCGACCCGGGAACGACCTACAGGTACACCATCCTGATTGACGGTCGGGAACTTACCCCAAACGGACCCCAGCAATTCACCACACCAAGCGCTTTTTGGGAAAGAGCCCAACCTCCGGCCTTTCGGGTCGCCCTTGGCGGAGCGCACCACACCGCAAATCGGAACCTTGATCCACCCTACCGCGAGTTGGGAGGGGGCTACAGTATCTTTGAGCGCATCGCAGAGGCAGCGCCCGACCTCATGATATGGGCGGGCGATGGCGTTACCCTGCGCCGAGCTGACCTCAGCTCCCGCTCAGGGATTCAGCGTCGCTATACCGAGAGCCGGGCGCACGCCGAACTGCGCACCCTCCTCGGGAGCATTCCACATTACGCGGCTTGGGGCCGCCGGGACTTTGGCCCGCCCCGCGCGGACCATCGCCACGGCAGCCGTTCCTGGACCAGCCCGGCTTTTGCGGATTTTTGGGCAAATCCACCCAGCGTGACACCGCATAGCCACTTTACCCAATTCGTATGGGGAGATGCGGAATTTTTCATTTTGGATGTGAACAGTTTCCGCGACGGATCCGCGGCATCCGTCCGTACTCCCGCATTCCTCGGCGAGGCCCAGCTCAATTGGTTGCGCAGCAGTCTTCACGCAAGCGAAGCAACTTTTAAGATAATCGTGGCGGGTACCTCGCTGTTGAACCCAGCCCGCGTCGCCGGAGACTACAGTTCGGTGCGAGAGGAGCACGACCGCTTTGTGCAAATGCTCCGGGAAGTTAAGGTACCGGGCCTCTTTTTCGTTGGAGGTGGGAAGGGCTACGGCGAGTTTACCCGCTTTGTCCATTCCGGAAGTTACGACTTCCACGAGCTTACGCTCGGACCGCTCACTGCCACCGCCGAAGCGCGCGGCGACGAGATAAACTTCTTTCGCCAGCCCGGAACGTACACCGAGGTAAAACATTTCGGACTGCTCGAATTTGACGGACCAGAAGATGCGCGCCGCTTGACCATCAGGGTAATGGATGTGGATGGTGAAGAGCTATGGAACCGTACTTTGGAATACAGCCAAATGCAAAATTAGCGAGTTTCGGCAGGCGGACCGGGAGCGACAAACTGAGCGAAAGTAGATGCGGCAAGTTCAACCAACCTCCCCTCCTTCCCGTGCAAAAGTCCTCGGTTTATGCATCATTTGCTTTTGGCTGAGCTGCCTACCGCAGACAGACGCAGCGGAGCAATGGGAAGTCGATGGAGTCCTTTACGAACAAGTCGAGGTACGCGAAATTACCCCGGAATCCGTAGTGATTCGACACCGCCGGGGCATCGGATCCATACCACTCCAAAACTTACCCCCAGCGCTGCAAGAACGGTTTGCGTACGATCCCGATGCGGCAGCAGCTCATCGCGAAGCACAGGCAGCGCGTAGTGCGGAAGCCGCCCAATTGCTTCAGAAGCAGCGTCAATTAAGGCGACAACGCTCGCCAGCCGCCCTTGCCGCCGAGTCCGTCCGGCCCCTCGACCGAGCCCTTGCCTCGCTCCGGGGACAGGGCCCGGAGATCGCCGAGGAAGTGGACCTTCGCCACCTTTTCTTCGATTTCGGGCTCTATGCTCGCGACCAAAGTTTTCGACCCAGCTGCTCGATCTTTGCCATTTCGACCGCACTTGAGTACGCCCTCGCGGTGGCCGGGCAGTCGGAACAGCTGAGTGAGGAATACCTGATTTGGGCCACGCTTCAGTATTTGGAGCGACATCCCGAGCCGCTCAACCGTCCCGGCGCCGACACCGGAGAGCCTGGGGATATCGGATTCTCGCTCAGTAGCGTGGTCCATGCTGCGCAATGGTTTGGTGTAGCGAGTCAGGAGGAAATGCCAAACACGCGGGGAGATCGCATTTCCGATATCGTGCCCCCTCCTCCGGATCTGATCGACCGTTCAAAGGCTCGCCGCTCCATTCGTGCAGCTGCCATTACCGGGCGAGACCGCAGTGAGCAGATCGACCATATTATCCACCTGCTCAATCACCAATGGCCGGTCGTTATCGGGATGGACTGGCCGAGCGCCTCCACCATGCGGGAGCGCCCATTGATCCACGGACAATCACCGATCCCCGGGTACGCTCACGCGGTAACCTTGGTTGGCTACATTTCTCCCGAGCAATCCAAAGAGGAAATAGTTTTTATCTTTCGCAACAGCTGGGGCATCAACTGGGGTATCCACGGCCACGGCATGGTCTCCCGAGAATACCTGCTAGAGCACCTGAAAAGCGCGATGGTCCTCGATGTTGAAGCCAAATAACGGACGCGTTCGCCCATTCACTTTCCGCAACCCCCTCACTCAGCGCTACCCATGAAAGCACTTATTTTGATTTCAATCCTCTGCTTTCTGCTTGGCTTTTTTGTAGGTGCCTACCTCCCGCCATTCAACGCCCCGGCGGCCGATCAAGCGCACCGAGTCGATCCACCCAGCGATGCTGCTGCGGGCACGGTGAAGCAGACGCCGCGCAATTCCGCTGACCTCGCTGACATGCTGACAAACCCTCCCGAAGCGTTTTCGGCGATGCGCGAACTCAATTTTCAGGATAAGCGCATGACTTTGCAGGAAGTCACCCGCCAAGGCGGATTGGAATCCGTTCGCCAAAGCATTCTGATGATCGACCAATTGAGCAAGGGGGACATTGTCGCCCTGATTGAACATCACCACCGGGCAAGCGCTTTCGGAAACCCCGCCACCCATCAGCAAATAAGCCTCCTCGCGAGTGCCCTTTTTGAACGCGATCCGGACCGGGCGGTGGAAATGCTGGCCTCGAACCTCACAGGACACGGGATGTCCACCCTTGAATACGCCATTATGCTCAACTTGGCGGCGGGAGACCCGCACGAGGGGATTCGGGTCGTGCAGGAAGCATTGACCGGACAAGCTCTGGAGACTGCGATTTCCGTTATGCTGCACAGCATGGTAGGTGTCCACTCTCCGCAGGATGTCCTCGGCCTTTACCGGGATTTAGAAATCCCCACCACCTCTGCACAACACAACTGGCCCCTCCAACAGATTTATTATCATTGGGCTGAAGAAGACGCCGCCGCTGCCTTGGCGGACATCGAAACCAATCTCAGGGGCGATGCCCGGCGCAACGCATTGACTGGCTACTACACAGGCCTTGCCGAGACCGATCCGCGCGCCGCCGCCCAAAGCGCCCTCGCCTCGCCGCACCCCAACGAACAAAACACCGCTACGCAAACGGTCTTCTCCCGATGGTTGGTGAATGATCAGGCAGCTGCCCTCGATTACCTCGCTGGCATCGAGGATACGAGCCAGCGCAACCGACTGATCGAGCGGCTTTCCTGGCAAATTGCCCAAGTGGCGGATGAAGCCACCCTGCCTTGGGTTGAGGCCAACCTGAGTGGCAACGCTCGTCACCAAGTGGTCTCCCGAATCATTTCCGAAATCGCCAAAGAAGACCCCCGTCACGCTGCTTCGCTCGCGGAGCAGCTTCCCTTTGGACAATCCTACAACGAGGCTATCAGCAACATTGCCCGGCAGTGGGCAAGTCAGGATTCGGCAACCGCCTACCGATGGGTGGAAAGCCTCCCGCGCGGTAATGAGCGGGACAATGCGTTCACCACCGTCTTGCTTGCTTTTTCCAGACAAGATCCCGAGGCGGCGCTCAAATTCATTGCATCTGAGGTGCAGGAAAATCAAGCGGGCCACATCGAACGTATCAGCCGCAGGCTCGGCAGCGATACGCATCTTGAGGCTTTTGCATACATTGAACAAATTCAGGATGAGGCCCTTTACACAGCAGCGCACAAAGGGGTGATTTCCGGCTGGGCGCAACAGGCTCCCGGCGAAGTCGCTGCTTTCTTACAGAGCGAGGGACTTGAGGACATGCTTAACGATATGGCCTCAAACATTGCCGGTGCCTGGTCCCGCAGCGCTCCAGAGGAAGCCGCTGCATGGGCGCAGGCACTGGAGGACGGAGACGCCCGGCGCAGTGCCATCGACCAAGTTGCCCGCAACTGGCTTAATCAAAACACCTACGTAGCCTCGGAATGGATCGGTACCCTCGAAGCCGGTAGGGAAAAGGACAGTGCCATCAGCCACCTCATCAGCACGATTGAGCCCGCTGAACCCGCCGCAGCCTTTGTCTGGGCTAGCGAAATTAACAACGAGAGGCAGCGGCAGCGCCAAACCCGTCGCATCTTAAACCGCCAATTTGCCGACGACCCAGACGCAGGCCGGACATTGATTAACGAAAGCAGCCTTTCCAGATCAGAAAAAGAGAGCTTACAGAAGCTTTTTGAATAATTTTTTGCCCTTAAAGGAATCTTTACGCGCATTCCTTTCTCATATAAAAGAAATTAATCAGTGACTCTGCATAACGCCGATACCCTGGACGCTCCAACCCCATAACATCATGAAAAGCACTCCCCTTCTCGCTTTGGGATTTCTGGCTACTGCCTCAGTCGCCTTTTTTGTTGGTCGCAGTACCGCGCCAGCTGTGTCGAACTTAGCGGCGGACCAGAATGACTTGGACACGGCCTTGCGAAACTTCGGCACCCATCAGCGCACTGCCACCTTTTTGGAGATGGACCCCGCCGACGCAGACGGGGCGTGGGGTGGACTCTCCGGCGAAAACGCCTCAGCGCCGTTTGCCGGTTTAAGTGACGGCGCCTTAAGGAATCAACTGAGCCAAACGATGGCCCTCCCCCGAGGTGCTGCCGGACGGGCGGAGACGCTTAACCAGCTGCTCCAGCAAATGGCACAGAATGACCCCAAGGCAGCACTGGATTTTGTTTCCAAAATTGAAGGTCTCCGCGATCAGCGAAACGCCACAAACACTGTACTGGAAAGTTGGGCACGGGAAAACCCGACCGCCGCCTTGGAATGGTACGCAGCCAACAGCGCTGACCTCACCGCGGTTCAAAGGTCTGATCATATCCAATCTATCCTGCGCGGCTACGCCGAGACATCGCCGGAGGGTGCCATTCGCTACGCCCAGGAACTGGGAGAGGGCAGCGCGACCGAGCGGAGGCTGAAAACCAGTGCCCTCGAAACCGTCTTTGCACAAATGATCAGCGACGGACGCGTCAACCAAACGTTTGAAGCTTTGGAGAGCTTGGAAAATGACTCCATGCGCAGCACTTTGGAAGTCTCCATCATGCGCACATGGGCCGAACAGGAACCCTCCGCCGCAGCCGCGTACCTTGCCGACCTTGGAGAAAACGCACCGCGGAATAGTCACGTTGCCCTCGTCCGCTCCTGGGCAGAAATCGATCCTGACCAAGCTGCCGCCCACGTTAGTGTACTGGGAACGGACCACCCCGAGTTCGGGCGCGCCACCGCCACCTTAATCGCCCGCTGGACCAACTACGACATTGGCGCACCCGGTGAATGGTTGAACAGCCTGCCAGCATCTCCAGAAGTGGACCGCGCAGTGGCCATTTATTCCTCGCGGGCCGCCCGCGAAGACCCCGAGGGTGCCATGTCCTGGGCCTCTTCAATCCAAAACGACCGGCTGCGTACCAACATGATGGAGCGCGTCGCGGGGGATTGGAAAGAGGCGGATCCCACTGCTTTTGATACCTATCTCAACACGTCCTCCTTCACCGAGGAGCAACGCGAGCGCCTGACCAATGCAAGTCCGGGCGACGAACGTCGCGGGCGCCGGGGCCGAGGCTGGTAATATGTCCGTTTATCCCTCACTATGGGGGAATGGCTAAACCTATCCCCACCCTCGAAGCACGCCTACAGCACTACCTCGGCCAGACACCGGCGGTCGACCCCACCGCCTATCTCGCCCCGGGGGCACATGTTATTGGTGCGGTCCGCATCGGGCCCCGCGCCTCAGTCTGGCCCGGCTGTGTGCTGCGCGGCGATATCAATGCCATCGAAATCGGCGAAGGGTCCAATGTACAAGACGGCACCATTGTCCATTTGGCCGATGCACAGGGCGTTTTAATCGGGAAACAGGTGACGATTGGTCACGCTTGCGTAATCCACGCCTGCACCGTTGAAGACCGCTGCCTCATCGGGATGCACGCCACTATTTTGGATGGGGCGACGATTGGCGAGGAGTCCATTGTAGGCGCGCACACCCTCGTCACGAAGGGCACCCAGGTTCCCCCGGGCTCACTCGTGATGGGCGTACCCGGAAAGGTCATCCGCCCACTCACCACAAAGGAGCGGGATGACTTACCTACTTGGGCGGAGAAGTACGAAAAGGTCGCCGTGGCACACCGTCAGCACCTTTCTTGAACGGAGTTTCGCTTGAAGTGAGGCTTGCTTCACCTCGTTTTCGAGCTTCCTTGTATCACAAGGTATGGATGTGGACCTCCCAAAATCTGAGAAAATACTCGTCGCCCTGTCCGGTGGCGTCGACAGCTCAGTCGCAGCCCTGCGGCTGAAAGCAGCGGGCTACGCCATCGAGGGGGCCTACATCCGGACGTGGATGAACGAGGAAACCCCGTTTGCCGACTGCCCTGCCCAACAGGATATTGAGGATGCCCGCGCGGCGGCTGAATGCATTGGTATTCCTTTTTCTATCGTCAATCTGGTGAACGCATACCGTGAGCACGTTGTCCACTATCTCGTCGAGGGTTACCGGCGGGGCATAACGCCGAATCCAGACATTATGTGTAACCGGGAGATGAAGTTTGGGATTTTCCAAAAGTATGCGCTGGAGCATGACTTTGCCGGCATCGCCACCGGGCACTACGTTCAAAAACGCCAAGCCACCAACGGTGCGTACACCCTACATGAGGGCAAGGACAGTAATAAGGATCAAAGCTATTTTCTCGCGCTTCTCCAGCAAGCTCAAGTGGCACGGGCCCATTTCCCCATTGGGGACCTGACCAAGGCCCGTGTGCGTGAACTCGCGCTCGCGGCGCAGCTGCCAAATGCCACCAAGAAGGATAGCCAGGGGATCTGCTTTCTCGGTGATATGAACATAAACCGTTTTTTGGAATACTATATTGAGGACAAGCCCGGCCCGATTGTGGGACCGGCAGGTAAGGTGCTCGGCCAGCACCGGGGACTCCACCACTACACAATGGGGCAGCGCCGGGGCATCGGTGTGCCGTCCAACACAGATAACGAGTTCTACGTCGTGGTCGGCTTCGATTTGGAAAACAACATCCTGCGCGTTGCCTTTGAGTCTCCGGAAGCACCCGGACTCTACGGGCAGGATTTTGAAATCTACGACCTGAGTTTTATCAACGCGCCGATCAGGGCAGCGCGGACGCTCCTGGCTAAACCACGCTACCGTGACCCGGCGGAAACGATCGACTACACCCCGCTCGAAAATGGCAGGGCCCGGATCCACTTCCACCGCCCCCAGCGAGCCATCGCCTCGGGGCAGGTGATCGCACTCTACGATGGTGACCAACTCCTCGGCGGCGGCTTTTACGCCTAGTCTGCGCCGCGGGCGATAAAGCATTCCCCAGCCCAGATGCCTGGCTGCCCCTGCAAACAATACCCGGAGCTACGCGCTGGTACAAAAAAGTTTTGAAAATATGTAACTTTTTTCGCTCCGCTGCGTTTTCCTTTGGTATAGGATGCACGCATCACTCACAGTTCAATCGCCAACCACCTTTCCAAACGCCAAGCCTATGAGCGAGCCCATCGTATTTCCTGACGAAAGCGGCCGTTTATTAGAACGCACTGCGCAGGGCGACAAGGCCGCTTTTGACAAGCTGGTCGCGCGATGGCGGCTCCCGCTTTTTCGCTTTTTTGAAAAGTCTCTATACTCCTCTGCTGACGCTGAGGAACTCTGCCTGCAAACGCTTACCAAACTTTACTTTAAAGCCGCGCAATACGAGGCCACGAGACCCTTCCCCGCCTACCTTTTTCGGGTGGCGCGCAACGAACTGATCTCCCACTACCGCCATAAGCAAAGCCTCCCGAAAACTAGCGAATATTCAGACCACCGCCCCGCTGCCCCCAGCTCAAACCTTCGGGAAATAAATGAACTCTTTACCGATGCACTGAGGCAAGTCGACGAGATTAACCGTACGGCTCTCCTACTCCACGTCCAGCAAGGCCTCGCATACGAAGAAATCGCGGAAGCGCTTGAAATCAGCTTGAGCGCAGCCAAAGCGAGGATCCGTCGGGCCCGCGAGATCATAAAACCCCTCGTCAAAGCAAACCTATGAAAGATCCAAAGCAAAATCAGCGCAAGGCACCTGCCACTGAGGTATTTGATCAATGGCTTCGGGAAGACGCGGCCAATCCGCCCAGTGATCTCCAAAGTTTTCAAGAAAGACTCAGCGCACGCATCGCGGGTACCGCACCCCAACAAAGGCAGCCAGAAAGGAAGCCCTGGGGCCGACGAGCATTGGCCGTGGCGGCTAGCCTGATTTTTCTCGCAATCATCCCAATGCTCTTTTTCGCCAAGCCAAACCCGGAGGAGCCACAACCGCCGCATGTCGTCGAAAGCTCACCGCCCTTGAACGAAGAGATTTACCTGATTGCCGACCTTTTCGAGGGCTTTGACCAAGCCTTGCTGAGCGACTTAACCGAACTTTTGGAAACGCTTTGACCCGAACCCACAATCCTCCCCATCAACCCACCATACAATGAAAAATCAATCCAAAACCCGTCTCACCTCACTATTGCTTGGCTGCGCCCTGCTTTTCTCTTCAAGCCTTCTCGCCGAAAACGGAGCCACCCAAAATGGCGACTCCGAAGAACTTGCCGAGATCGCCATGGCTGGACGCCTCGCCGCGATGGACGATGCCCAACTGGACCGTCTCGAAGCGGCCATAGCACAAGTACGCGCGATGGAGCCTGAGGAACGCGCAGCGATCGCCGCGAAAGCCCGGGAAATGGCCCGCAACCGGAACGCCCGCGTCCGCGAAAACCGCCAACAGTGGCAGCAGACGCCCGTCAGGGACCGACAAGCTACCGCCGAACGCCTACGTAATATGACTCCTGAAGAGCGCCAGGCGATGCGCGAGGAGCTCCGCAACCTCAGCCCGGAAGAGCGCCGCGAACGGATGCGCGAACGCGCCGGCAACCGTCCGGAAGGCACCGGACAAGCAACCCGCCGCGGCCGCGTCACCGAGTAGCTCCCGGCGATTTACTGACCAAGGGTCAGGAGTGGTGATCCGCTGGCCTCTCCCCTCAAGCCCCCACGACTGGACCGAAAGGCTGAGTCGGGGGGCTTTTTGCTGGCATAAAGCCCCCAGCGGTAGGCCTTCCGATGAGCAACCGAGCTTGCTTGGGGCCGACCAGTGCCACTTTCAACGAGTGCCGACCTTTTCGTTCTCAAATGAGATAATGCCCCGGCGCGTCATCCTCTCCGCACATTCAATGTCAACACTGATGCCCTACAACCGCTGAGGCTGAACAAAGCGCGCCAGACGGGAAGACGCGCTAACCAGCAGGCCTCCGGAAAAGATAAACGCTAAAGGATTGACTTTAGGCTCGGCTCTCGGCGTTATCCGCGCCTTTCGTCTGCGCATTTGCAGACATGCAAGACTTCCCAGATCAGACAGTTCCCATGGACCCAAAGAAAATTCGTAACATCGCTATCATTGCCCACGTTGACCACGGCAAAACCACCTTGGTGGACGTACTCCTGCGCCAAAGCGGAACCTTCCGTGACAACCAACAGGTGGAGGAGCGGGCCATGGACTCGATGGATCTGGAGCGCGAAAAAGGCATCACCATTAAAGCCAAAAACACGGCGGTACGCTGGAAGGACTATATCATTAACATCGTCGACACGCCCGGCCACGCCGACTTCGGTGCCGAGGTGGAGCGGGTCATGAAAATGGTGGACGGTGTGCTTTTGCTGACCGATGCGGTCGGCGGCCCTCAGGCGCAAACCCGCTGGGTGCTTCGGAAGGCCCTCGCCCAGGGCTTGAAGACAATTTGTGTGGTCAACAAGGTCGACCGCCCCACCGCCCGTCCGGAATGGGTCCACGACAAGGTGCTTGAGCTCTTCCTCGATCTCGATGCCGATGAAGACCAATTTAACGCCCCCTTCCTCTACGCCAGCGCGATTCAGGGCTTTGCCGA
>PWZW01000306.1 GCA_003567255.1 Puniceicoccaceae bacterium
GTGACATTCTCGAAATGTTCGTACTCTGCCGGATCGGCATCCGCATCCTTAGCCTTTTTAATTGCCTCGGCCGCACGTTCAGCAGCGGCTTCCACCGCTTCCAGGTCAATTTCCTGAACATCAATGGCCGCCTCCGTTAGCACGGAGATGCGGTCGTTCGCCACTTTCACGAAGCCCATATCCACCGCTATCGACTCTTCCGTACCCTCGCGCACCAACCTGAGTTCTCCCGGCTTAAGCCGGATCAACAGGGGAAGGTGCCCGGGAAGGACGCCGACCTCTCCCTCCGGAGTGGGCAGGACGACCTGCTCCACTTCGGCCTCAAAGGCCAACTTGTCGGGCGTGATAATCTCTAGCTGGAGGGACATGGTTACTTAGTTGGCTTTGGAGGCCTCAATGGCCTCATCAATGGAACCCTTCATGTAGAAGTCGTTCTCCGCGAGTTCGTCGAGTTCACCGTCGAGGATCTGCTTAAAGCCCTTGATCGTATCGGCGATGGAGACGTACTTACCGGCAACACCAGTGAAGACCTCAGCCACGTGGAAGGGCTGGGAGAGGAATTTCTGGATTTTACGGGCGCGGTAAACGGTCTTTTTGTCTTCCGGGGAGAGTTCGTCCAAGCCAAGGATCGCAATGATGTCTTGCAGGTCCTTGTAGCGCTGGAGCACGTTTTGCACGCCACGGGCGACTTGGTAGTGCTCTTGACCAACGATGTTGGGGTCAAGCGCGTTCGAAATCGAAGCGAGGGGATCGACGGCCGGGTAGATGCCCAGCTCCGCGATCGACCGTTCCAAAACGATGGTCGAGTCAAGGTGGGCAAAGGTGTTTGCCGGGGCCGGGTCAGTCAAGTCATCCGCCGGCACGTAGACCGCTTGGAAAGAGGTGATGGATCCCTTCTTGGTCGAGGTGATCCGTTCCTGAAGGTTACCCATCTCCTGCGCGAGGGTTGGTTGGTAGCCCACCGCGGACGGTGGACGGCCGAGTAGAGCCGAAACCTCGGAACCTGCCTGGGAGAAACGGAAGATGTTATCGACGAAGAAAAGCACGTCTTGATTCTTCTCGTCGCGGAAATACTCCGCCATGGTCAAGCCCGAGAGCGCGACCCGCATCCGAGCGCCGGGTGGCTCGTTCATTTGACCGTAAACGAGAGCCACCTTGGAGTTACTGATATTTTCCAAATCAATAACGCCGGAATCAGCCATTTCGTGGTAGAGGTCATTTCCCTCACGGGAGCGCTCCCCCACCCCGGCGAAAACAGAGTACCCTCCGTGCGCCTTGGCGATGTTGTTAATCAGCTCCATGATGACGACGGTCTTACCCACTCCGGCACCACCAAAGGCACCCACCTTACCGCCCTTGACGAAGGGACAAATGAGATCGATCACCTTAATCCCGGTTTCGAGAATTTCGGCTTCCGTGGCTTGGTCGACCAGCGCTGGGGGCATCCGGTGGATGGAGCGGCGTTCCTCCGTGCCGACGGGACCGCGCTCGTCCACGGTCTCCCCTGTCACATTGAAGATACGCCCCAAAACCTCGTCGCCAACGGGCACCGAAATTGGTTTTCCGGTGGCAACCACCGTCTGTCCACGAACCAACCCGTCGGTTGTGGCCATGGCCACCGCGCGGACGAGACCGTCGCCGAGGTGCTGCTGGGTCTCGAGGACCAGTTTGATTTCTTTGCCCTCCAGCTGATAGGCAATCTCCAGCGCCTCGAAAATTTCCGGGATTTCCTTGGAGTCGAAGGCCACGTCGACAACAGCGCCGATTACTTGGACGATTTTACCGTTAATACTCATGATAGGGAATGGGTGTGCAGATTGATTTGCGGTATATAAAAGAGAGAAATGCGAAAGGCTTATTCGTTTGCCGCCGAAGCAGCGGCGATTTCAAGAATTTCCTGAGTGATCGCCGCTTGGCGTGCCTTATTATAGTCGAGGGTGAGGTCATCGACGAGGTCGGACGCGTTGTCGGTCGCGGCCTTCATCGCGACCATCCGGGCACTGTACTCAGAGGCACGACTTTCCAGCAGCAACTGGTGGACGATGGCGCGGGCATACAATTCAGGCAGTTTTTCCAAGATGGCCGAAACGTCCGGCTCCAAGAGCATGTACCGCGGGTCAATTCGCTTACTGGGCTCGTGGTCGATGCCCGCCATTTTGCGGAGTTCGGTGAGCGCGCTGGCGATGTCGTGTACCGGCAACAAGTGGTAAATAGCCGCTTCCTGCACGAGCACATTCACAAAGCGCGGGTAAACAATTTCAACGGTGTCGATCTCACCTTTAACATAAGCATCCAGAACGAACTGCAACATCGGCCGGATCTCAGAAAAGGTCACCTTGTCGGACACCGAAAAATCCGCCAACAGCTCGCGCTGGGTTCGGGTGATGAACTGCGCTGCCTTCCGCCCCACCGCAATAAATTTGGCCGGCGTCTTCACGTCTTCGACGATTTTACGGAACAGGTTGGAATTGAGCGGACCACAAAGTCCCTTATCCGTTGAAAAAACAATCAACCCACGGTTTTTTACCTCGCGCTTTTCAAAGAACGGGTGAGGGATCTGGAGATCACGGTCTCGCATCCGCCGTTCCACGGTTTCGAGTAATTCAGCAAGCAGTGCAGCGTAAGGACGTCCGGCCACGGCAGACTCTTGGGCGCGCTTCATTTTCGAAGAAGCCACCAGCTGCATGGCACGGGTGATTTGCCGGGTGTTTTTAACCGACTTTATTCGGCGGCGAATATCGCGTAGGTTTGCCATGTTACTTGAGAGTCAACCGTTGTTGGACGATAGGAAGGTGAGCACTGGGGCGGGTTTAAGCGCTGTAGCCGGTCTTCCACTCCTCCAGTAAGTTCCGCAGGTCGTTTTCCGAATCCTCGGAAAGCGCGGCTTCCTCACGGATCCGATCCATCAGCTTGACGCCACGTGTTTCAAGGAACTCGCGGAGGTTTGCCGTGGCATCAACGATTTGAGTAACCTCAATGTCGTTGAAGAAATCGTTTTGTACGGCCCAAATCAAAGAGGTCTGTACCTCGACCGCAATTGGGCGGAACATTGGCTGCTTGAAAAGTTCCACGAGGCGGCTTCCACGGTCAAGCTGTGCTTTGGTACGCGCATCGAGGTCGGAACCAAATTGAGCAAATGCGGCCAACTCGCGGAACTGGGCAAGTTGCAGCTTCACCTTACCTGCGACCTTCTTGATCGCCTTGATCTGTGCAGCCGAACCCACCCGCGATACGGAAAGACCGACCGAAATCGCCGGGCGAATCCCCTGATTGAAAAGGTCGGTTTCGAGGAAAATCTGCCCATCTGTAATCGAAATCACATTGGTCGGAATATACGCAGACACATCGCCAGCCTGGGTTTCAATGATGGGAAGCGCGGTCAGGGAGCCACCGCCATTGGCCTCATTAACCCGAGCAGAGCGCTCCAACAAGCGGGAGTGCAGGTAGAAGACGTCACCCGGATAAGCCTCGCGACCGGAGGGACGGCGCAGCACCAGCGAAATTTGGCGGTAGGCAACGGCGTGCTTGGAAAGGTCATCGTACACAATCAA
>PWZW01000311.1 GCA_003567255.1 Puniceicoccaceae bacterium
CGGCCAACAGTTCTCCGTCCATAAGGCGGCACAAATCATAGAGCAGATCGCTGAGCATACTGACCTGTAAGCTCTTAAATAATTGGCGGAGAGCAAGGGATTGGGTTGGCGCGTGCGCCAAGTCCTTCGGACCGCACAATATGCGCCCCATCTCCGCTTCGCTACGTCAAACCCTCTCCGAGGGTTCGCATCTCCTCTCTCAAACCGCGCTTTCCGCGGCTGCGCCTTGAAATGGCGGAGAGCAAGGGATTGGGTTGGCGCGTGCGCCAAGTCCTTCGGACCGCACAATGTGCGCCCCATCTCCGCTTCGCTACGTCAAACCCTCTCCGAGGGTTCGCATCTCCTCTCTCAAACCGCGCTTTCTGCGGCTGCGCCTTGAAATGGCGGAGAGAGAGGGATTCGAACCCTCGGTGGAGTTTCCCCCACACGTCCTTTCCAGGGACGCACAATCGGCCACTCTGTCATCTCTCCTTCCGAAGCCCTTGAGCAAATGGGCTCAATTTCTAGGGTCAATCCATTTATCGGATTTTTCGAAGGTATATATTTGAGGAGTCAGGTGCGCTTTTCTTTGCCGAAGCTCCGAGCCTCTTCACCATTAAAGAGACTGGTGGAACGCTTGCTTGTGCCGGAACCACACGTTAACTATGCGTTCAAAATCTAGCATCCACGTCATTAGACGCACCCCCGCCGATTCCAATGAGACCACAAAAACAGCAAGCTGATAATGCCGAAGCGGTGGGCGCGCCGCGCCCACAGTTTTTGGGCTACCGTCAGATTAGCTTTGCCCTGGTGCTCCTGGCTGGATTGGTCGGTATTTTTATCCTCTCGCGACAGGGGATTGACTGGCGGGGCTATCTGGAGGCGGTTCCCCGTGAGGTGCGCTTTCTCTTTTGGCCAGCAATGGCGGTTTTGCCGCTTTTCGGCTTTCCCATCACCGCGTTTTACTTGGGCTTGGCTTTGCTTTTTCCCACTTGGATGGCGCTCACGCTGGGTCCGTTGTTTCTTGGAATCAATATGGGCCTCGGCTACTGGCTCGGCCACTCCGTGTGGAAGGGGTTCACGCTGAAAATGATTCGAAGGTATTTTCCGGGGTTTGAGGGGCTGAGTGAGCTCAATGCTTTTCGTAGCGTGGTCCTTATCCGCGCCATTCCAGGGACGCCCTATGTCCTTCAAAACTACGTTTTTGGGGCGCTGGGCGTACCATTTTATATTTATATCTTTTGCTCGGTACTTATTCAGTCAGGCTACCTCGCGGGCTTTGTACTGACGGTCAATGGGGTACTCAACGAGCAACCCATCATCGCTGTGTTTGGTCTGCTGTTCATCGGTATCGGTATTTTGCTCACTCACCGGCTGCTGAAACATAATCTAAGCGAAACGGAAAAAGCCTTGATTCAAGGCGATCGCTCTTAGGGCTCGGGCGCGGCCTACTGAGCGGCCGAGCCAAGAACCGCGCGAGGCGGCGAGCAGCCCTAGCCAGCGTCGTTGCGACCGACGCTCATCAAACGTTCACTAAGGGCGTTCAACGCCCCCTCATGCGCTTTGCGCTGCGGATCGTAGCGCTCCAAGAGTGCCCAAAAGCGGGAAGAGTGATTGAGTTCACGCAGGTGCGCGAGCTCGTGCAGAATTACGTAATCAGCAAGCTCGGGTGGCAGAAGGACCAAACGCCAATTCAGGGAAAGTGCGCCACTCGAAGCACAGGAACCCCAACGGCTGCGCTGGTCGCGCACGGTGATGCGGGTAGGCATGTTTTCCAAGTCAAGGCGTTCTGCCTGGAAGTACACCCGGGCTGCCAAGACCTCTTTGGCAAATTCCCGAAGCGAGCGCTGGACCTCGACGGTTTCGCGGGGCCCCACCCGCGCGGAGGCGTTGACTCCGGCAAAAAGCGCTATCGCCCGACCTTCATCCACGAAACGGTGTCGCGCTTCCGGCCGACGCGCTGCGGTGAAGAAACGAACCTCCAGGCTTTTTCCATGAGCATTCAATGAGGGATTTTTCCGCAACCAAGCGAGCGCACTCAGGGGCTTACTGACGGTGGCCACTTGCGTCTGAATCCAATCCACGTGTTGTTCGATAAAGGCGATCATCTGGCGGCGCGAGGTGCGCAGCGGACAGGTCAAAAGCAAGGCATCGGCGGACCGTACCCGCAGTCGCAAGTGCCGGGCATCCCGGCGCGGCCGCACCTGACAGTCGAACATCTGCGCTCCCCCCGCACCAAAGTCCACCCGCAGCTTTAAGCAGCCGTGCCGGGGATTCGGGGAAGGCAGCAGGCCAACCACTGCGGCCCTTGTCGAATGCCGATCCGAAAACCCTGAAATCATGCGCCCTCCACCTCAAGGGTGTCCACCAACTGCTGGGCATATCGGCGGAGCGCGCTCTCCGGATCGATCCCTTGCTCCCGGCAAGCGGCGACCAAAGTAAATAACTGTTGCCCAGCATTTGCCTCGTCCAACCCTGCACCCGCCTCAGTCACTGCGGCGGTATCGACGAAGGCGCCGAGGTCCAGCTGATGCTTTCGGGCCTGCTTATAGACGCTGCGGGCGAAGAGCAAAGCCGGCAGCACGTTGGGCATATCCTTGAAATACTTGCCCTCATGCTGGGGACCGCGTTTCCGCTCTTGCGCCTTGATCGCCTCCCACTGGTTCAAGACACCCTCGGTGTCTTTTTGCTCCGCGCCCCCGAACACGTGCGGGTGCCGCCGCACCAATTTGGCATTGATCTCTTCAGCCACGGCCTCGAAATCAAAGTGCCCGGCCTCTTTGGCCATTTGCGCATGCATCACCACCTGGAGGAGCAGATCGCCCAGCTCCTCCTCCATGTGGTCAAAGTCGAGCCGGTCAATCGTCTGGAGCACCTCG
Source organism: Puniceicoccaceae bacterium (assembly GCA_003567255.1). Lineage (GTDB taxonomy): Bacteria > Verrucomicrobiota > Verrucomicrobiia > Opitutales > Coraliomargaritaceae > T3Sed10-183. Next base: position 2,859 of record PWZW01000311.1, read on the forward strand.
GAGGCCTCCTCAATCAAACAGTCCGCGATGGACTGGTGGGTTTGTTCAATATCCCAGGGGCAGCCGGTTTCCGGCTCGCGTAGTTGAGCGACAGTTTCGAGCAGTTTTTCAATCGAACTCATTTCCCCATTCCTAGGCACCTGCACAGCTCCGGCGAACTTTTTCCTGATGGTTTTTCCGAAAACCGCTTTCATTCTCTCAACAGATCGAACAAAGTGGGGCTTGGAAAGCCTTGGCAGTTCAAGCAAACTGCACCGAATATTTATCAACCGAACCCGCCATATGCCAAAAATCGATATCGAAACCGTAAAACTCGTCCTCCAACGCAACGAACCTGATGTCCGTAAAATTGCCGGGATTATGGAGGAGCTGAACCTTGAGTTGAAAGCAGAGGAAGAGGAGAAAAACGCCCGACCTCCGGCCATCAAGAAACAGTTTTGCTTCCTCCTCTCCGATCCTGACGGAACGTATAAGGATAAAGACATGGTCGGCTGGGTCGTCCAAATCCCGGAGGATGACAGTCCGGCAACCGCGCCGGAACGAGTGGTCAGCGCCGCCAACGAATTCAACTCCACACCAAAAGGTCAGCGCATGGTCCTGGAAACCATCGGCGAGGCCTGCGAAATGGTTTCCCCTCGCATTTTCAAGGAGCATAAAATCTGGGTGAAAACCAAAATGCCGATCCAAGCCCTCCCCCTGCCCAACAAAATGCCTCCCCCTAAAGCTTAAGGTCTTTACATATCATCATATCACGATACGTTGATATATTATGAAGTTAAGTTTTGCCAAGCCGGCCACGGGTCAAGCACCGCTGCTCTCCTTTGAATTTTTTCCACCCAAGGATGAGAAAGCGGCGGAACAGCTTTTGGAAACGGCGGAAGCCCTGAGCGAGTTTGCGCCGGATTTTGTATCGATCACCTACGGTGCGGGCGGTGGCACGCGAAGCCGCACCCTGGAGTACACGAAGCGGCTCTCAAATCAATTTGGATTCCGTGTGCTGCCGCACCTGACCTGCGTCGGGCACACCCGGGAAGAGTTGATCGAGATTATCCACGATTTCAAGGCGGCTGGCTGCACTCAAATCATGGCCTTGCGCGGGGATGCACCGAAGGGAGCCACTGAGTTTGAACAGCATCCGGGAGGTTTTCGCTACGCCAGCGATCTGGTGCGGTTGATCCGCGAAGTTTATCCGGAATGCACCATCGGTGTGGGCGGCTATCCGGAGGGACACCCCGAAGCCCCGGACCTTAAGACGGATTTGGAAAACCTCAAAATCAAGGTCGATGCCGGGGCTGACTTCATCACCACCCAGCTTTTTTACGACAATGCCGACTACTTCCGCTTTGTCGAAGCCTGCCGTGCAAAGGGCATCCACATCCCGATCGTACCGGGGTTAATGTCAATCCTCTCCCGCGCTCAGGCCAAGCGCTTTTGCAAACTCTGCGGCGCGGCCATCCCACAAGCGCTGGACGAGGCACTCGCGGCAGCGGAAGCAAACGGAGACCCGGTCGAAAACGTCGGGGTGGATTGGACCTTAGCGCAGCTCAAAGCCCTGCTGAAAGCGGGCATCCCCGGGGTGCACCTCTACATCCTCAACCGCTCGGCCCCGGCGCAGCGGCTGCTCAACATGCTGCGCGAGAGCGACGAAGGTGCCGCATTTTTGAAAACGCACCCATGCCAGAGCTAAGTCAGGACCAAGCTTCCAGCCCCCCACGGAAAACACCCGTTACCGTATTGAGCGGCTTTTTAGGCTCAGGCAAAACGACCCTGCTCAACCATATTTTACGCGAAGCGAACGGCACCCGCTACGCCGTACTCGTCAACGACCTCGGAGAGGTCAACATCGACGCCGCACTGATCAAAGACTCGGTCAAACAGATGGGCACTGCGATCGGTGGCGTCGTCGAACTAACCAGCGGCTGTATTTGCTGTTCCATACAAACGGAACTGATAGATGCCCTTGAGGAAATTGAGGAAAAGCTCAAACCCGACCATATCATTATCGAAAGCACCGGTGTGGCCGAGCCAAAGTCGGTTTTGCAGACCCTCTACGGAGGCAATGTCATGGGAACTTCGCCAAGCGACTTTCTCGAAGTCCGCAACATGATCACACTGATCGACGCGGCCTTCTTTGCACAAATGGTGACAGAAGCGAGTACCCAAAAGCAAAAACGTAAATGGATACTGGAGGGCGATCCGCGGCGACCGCTTAAAGAACTGCTACTGGAGCAGGTCGAATGCGCCGATGTACTCCTATTGAACAAAACGGATACGGTCTTGCCGGAAACCGTCGATCAACTCGGGAGTTACCTGAGAGGGCTGAACCCGCGCGCAGAGTTGATTTGCAGTGAATTTGGTAAAGTCGATTGCCCCACGCTGATGCACAAACCACGCTTCGACCTCGACGAGACCCTGGCCTCTGCGAGTTGGCGCAAGGAAATCATCTTCCACCTTGAGCACAGTGCCCCCACCCTTCAACCCGGCTCGGCGGGCAGCATCCACAGCTCGCACCACCACCACGAAGCCTACGGCTTAAAAACCTTTTTGTACGCCGCGCGCCGCCCCTTTGTGGAAAAGGAACTCCTGGCGGTTCTACGCAAAGGACTCCCCGGCGTGGTGCGCGCCAAGGGTTTTTTCTGGACCATCGACAAGACCGACCACGTTGGCCTCGTATCCATCGCAGGAGACATCATGCGCGCTGATTACCTTGGCAAGTGGTGGCAGGTATTGATTGAGACAGGCGAAGCGGCCATGGATGACCTCCCCGACCTCGTCCGCAACACCTGGGACCCAAAAACCGGCGACCGCCGCCAAGAACTCGTCTTCATTGGTATCGGCATAGATCCCACCCAAATCCGGGCAAGCCTCGACGCCTGCCTCGCCCCGGGGGCGTAGTCCAAGAACAATTCAGAAAAAAGCGGCAGTCTCCCGGGAGACTGCCGCTGATTGATTCAAATAAACTTTATTCGCTTAGAACTCGTACTGGGCGCGCAAGCCGAGGACCTGGTTGCCATTGGAGGTACCTCCACGGCCTTCGTAGTCGAAGTACATGTAGTTGATCTTGAAGACAGTGTGGCTGTTTGGATACCAATTCAAGCCAAGCGTGTAGTGGTCCATCTTGTTGCCACGTCCCGGACGGGAGTGCTCGATGGAGTCGGCATGAGCGAAGCGAGCGTCAATTTCCCAGGCACCGCGCCCACCGCGGCCGAGGGGATTAAACACCTCCTGCTGGCCAAAATCACCACTGAAAGCGCGGTAGTTGCGCTGTTCTCCGGTGAGGAAGTAGCTCGCCTGAAGGTAGTAACCATCAAGCGAAATGCGGCTGTCGTCGGTGCGGACATCGCCGAGGTTTTCGTCGAGGTCCAAGTTCACGTAGAGGTATTCACCCTGTAGGGAGAACGGACCGTAACCCCAGGCGCCTTCAACGGCAACGCGATAGAAACTGTCCACACCCTCGATGTCGTTGCGGCCGATCAGGCGGGCGTCGATGGCACGGGATCCTTCGCGGGAGCGGAGGCGTACGTCGGCGGCATTCCGGTCATCGTCCCTGCTGTTCTTACGATAGTTTGCCGAGATTCCCAGGTGACTGAAAACCTTGTCGGAACTGTAGGGTTGGAAGGAAGCGCGCGTTGCCAAGGAGTAACCTTCTTCAGCCTCACGATCACGAGCCACGCCATCGCCGCCGAAAACGCCCAGTGCGAAGTACTTGTTCTCAAGCAAGGTTTCATACATCAGTCCGATTTCCCGGTCCGGACGGTAGGCATCGACGGGTGTGGCCCGCTCCAGGAAGGTCAGACGCCGAGAGCTTGTGGAGCTTTCGAGGCTGAACGGCTCCTTGAAGTTACCGATGGCGAAACGACCATAGTCCGAGAGGTAGGCGATGTAGGCATTTGCAAAGCGGACTTCGTTATCACGGAAGTCGATCTCCATTTGCCATTCCCATTTACCGTCGTAAACGCCGAGCGCACCAAGACGGGCGCGGCGGATGGTCGTACCGCGACGGGCGAGATTGTCGTGACTACTTGCGTCGTTGATATTGTCATCCCAATCAGCGAAAGCAGCATCGATCATCAAGCGGCCACGGATGCCGAAGCGGTCTTTACCGTCGGCACTTTCCACCCGGAACGGACGGGTTTGGATCCGTGTCCCGGTATCTATGACCGGGAGCGTCGGCTCGTAGTTAAGCCCGGCATGGCGGTCTGTGGCCGCTTCCTCGGCGGCTTCGCGGGTTCTTTCTGCGACGCGTTCACGGACGCGATCCGCTCGATTGGCCGGGACCAAGCCTTCTTCGACGAGCACATCAATCAGCGCGTCCATCTCGCGACTGCTTGACTGCGCCGTCGCCGACGCACTGCCGAAGAGCAGTAGCCCAAGCGCGAGGCTGGACGATTTTTTAAGATAGTTTTGCATAGTATGGTTTGTGTTTGTTGCGCCGGGAACATTCCCGACGCAGCGGACCTTAACAAAACTCTGTAACAGCCAAGTGACGTAAGCGTTACCATTCGGTAATCTTTACATTCCCTTAACGGAACCGTCAAAAACGAGAAAAGGGTCCCCGCAGCCCAGCCCATGGGCTGGGGCGTTTTTGCCGAAGCGGACACGCACGGCGTCCGCAAAGATGGATACGGCTAGCGGAGCCTAGAAACTGCCGCCAAGCGCGAGGTGCAGATCCACGCGGGCGCGGAGGCGTTCGTAAGCGAGAGAGATAAAATTAATTTTCGCAGCGTCGTGCTGGCGCTGAATTTGCAGAAGCGAGAGGGCATCCTCGGTACCCACGTCAAAACGTGCCTGTGCGATGCGGCGGGCCTCCAGAGCCGCCGATTCGGTTTGCTCGACTGGCCGGAAACGGGCGCTCAACAAAGTTTCCCGACCAAGGGCGGATTCCACTTCGCGGAAGGCCAGGAGGGCAGTTTGCCCGTACACTGCCAGCGCGGCTTCCTGAGCCGACGTTGCCTGATCGAAAATCGCCTGCCTTCGCCCTCCGTCGAAGATCGGCCCGAGAAGGTTTGCCCCTAACGACCAAGCGAGGTTATCAGGGCGGAGCAGTTGAGAAAGTTCGGGGTTCACTCCACCCAAACTTCCGGTCAGCGCGACGGTAGGCAAACGGGCCGCACGGGCCTCCTCAGCACGAAAGAAAGCCGCGGCAACCCGGGCATCGGCCGCCCGGAGGTCGGCACGGCGCTCCAGAATTTCGGCGGGCAAGCCGACTGGCACGGGAGGGGGTGGAAGTAAGCGGGGGGCATCGAGCGCGTATGCTGCAGAAGGATACCGACCGAGTAACAGTTCCAGACTGCGCAGCGCTTCCTCCACGGCAAACGCCGCCTTGAGTGCGCTATCCTCGGCTTGGGCGGCGGCCGCAGTGAGCAGGCTGAGGTCCTGCTGTTCGCCCAAGCCGGCATCGACCTGCGCTTTGACCACACGCAACTGCTCGCGGTAGCTTTCATGGATCGAAGCGCTAAGCTCCGCCAAAGCATCCGCTTCGAGAGCGGAGAACCAGGCTTTAGCCACTTGGGCAGCGAGTGACTGACGAAGCGCCGCGAGGGTTTCTTCCGCGGCCACCAATTCTGCTACGGCAGCCGCCCTTTGCGAGCGGACCCGTCCCCACAAATCAAGCTCCCAGGAAAAATTGAGCCCTGCCCCAAAGGCGTTTGCCGGCGTACCCTCCACGCGTCCCCGACGCTCACCCTCGAGGCCTAAGGCCAAGGCCGGCTGGAGCGCGGCACCGGCAACTCTCGCAGCCGCTGCCGCCCCATCCAAACGCGCCACCGCGGCTTGCAGGTCAAAATTATGTTCCAGGGCCTCAGCCACAAGCGCCTCCAATTCGGGCCGTCCAAAATCCGCCAACCAACCGGTATCCGGATAAGGAACCCCACCCTCGCCCGCAGCGGCGGAATCAGCCAGCGCCGCCACGCCCGAGCGATCACCCGAAGCAGCCGGGCGTTCGGGGGTTTGGCAAGCCGTTAGGAAGCACAAAGCAAGGCAGAGCAAGGCATCTTTTTTCAGGGGGCGCATGATTTAATCGGGGTTCGTTTTGATGCGGAAAAAGAGGGCATAAAGGGCCGGAGCCACCAACAAGGTTAGCGCGGTGGCAAACAACAAACCAAACATAATGACCACGGCCATACCGCGGAAAAAAACGTCACCCAGCAAGGGCAGCATACCGAGAATGGTCGTGCAGGCAGCCAGGACCACTGGCCGGAGGCGACTGACGCCGGAATCCAGAATAGCGGTCATACCGTCTTTTCCTGTCGCACGCTCCACATCGATTTGCTCAACCAGCACGATGCCGTTTTTCAGAAGCATACCGGAAAGGCTGAGGAACCCGAGCAGCGCCATAAAACAAAAATCCGTCCGGGTCAGTAAAAGCCCAGCGCTTACACCCACAAAAGCAAGCGGCACACAACACCAGATCACAAAAGCCTGTCGGAAGCCGTTAAAGAGGACGACGGTGATCACAAACATGATGAGGAATGCGATAGGCATGGTCTTCATCACCCCGGCATTTGCCTTGGCTGAGTTTTCCGGCAACCCGCCCCGCTCAAGCCGATACCCCTCCGGGAGCGGCAAGGCGGCCAACCGCGTCTCGATCTGGCCAAAAACACCAAAGGGATCGCCGTCGATTGAATCCGCTTTTACAGTGAGGGTGGGCACGCGGTCGCGCTTGCGCACGATTGGATCGCGAAATTCGGTGGTCAAGCCGGCGGTGACGTCCTCAATCGGTAAATAGCGCTGCCGCGCCGTACTCCACACAAGCGTCTGCCGCAGTTGACCAGCATCCAGGCGTTCCTCCGGCGGACGGGTAAGCCGGATGGGGATGAGCTTATCGCCCTCGCGCTGCAAACCAACGCTCGTTCCGCCGAAATCTCCCGCCAAGGCAGCCTGTAAATCCGCCCGGGTCACGCCGGAGAGGCGGGCGGCATCGGCATCAAAGACGGGCGTCACCACCTGAATCCGCTCCCGCCAATCTTGCCGCAAGCGCTGGACCCGTGGATTTTCGCGGTAGACCGTCATAACCTCTTCGGCCAGCGAGCGAAGGACCTGTGGATCCGGACCGATGATCCGGGTTTCGAGCTCTGAGCCCCCTCCCGGCCCCAACATAATCTTCCAAGCCTTCGCCCAGGTGCCCGGACGCGCCTCACTGACCAAGCGCTCCAGTTTCGGCAGCAAACCGTCAATTTGCTTCGCGTCCTCCACAAAGACGAGCAACTGGCCCACGCTCGCCCGGTTATCGGGTGGCGGATAGACCAGCATGTAACGCAAGACACCCCCACCGGCACTCGCGCCGACGGCCCGCACTCCGGGCAACTCCGCAGCTTGACGGGCGACCTCACGTACCAGCGCCTCGGTCGCGCGGATATCGACCCCTTCCGTGAGTTCGACATCAACCACAAAATGATCGACCGCTGAAGCCGGAAAAAACGACTGCTTGACCCAGCCGAAACTAATCACCGCCAGAACAAAAGCGGCCACCGCCACCGCCACGGTAATCCACTTGGCGCGTAAACACACGGTCAGTAACTTACGGAAAAGCAGATAGAACCGGCCACTGTAAGGCGGCCTTTGCTCAGGCTTGGCTGGTTTGAGCAAGCTTACACAAAGGACCGGGGTGAGCGTCACTCCGAAGACCCAGCTCAGGAGTAAAGAGATCAGGATCACCCAAAAGAGCGACCCCGCATACTCCCCGGTATTGTCGGGCGAAAGGCCAACACCGGCAAAAGCGAGGATGCCGATCACCGTCGCCCCCAGCAAAGGCCACATGGCATCCTTGACGGTTTCGGAAGCCGCCTTTATGCGGTCCTCCCCTTGCTCCACCCGCACCTGTATCCCCTCCGTCACGACAATGGCGTTGTCCACCAACATCCCCAAGGCAATGATCAACGCGCCCAGGGATACCCGCTGCAGGGCGATCCCTTGAAAGTCCATAAGCACCATAGTGCCCGCGACAATGACGAGCAGGAGTGCACCGATGATCACCCCACTCCGCCACCCCATGGCAAAGAGCAAGACCCCAATCACGATGGCCAGCGCGGCGAGGAGGTTGAGCACAAATCCATTAACTGCGGTCGAGACCCCGTCGGCCTGAAAATAAACAGGCTCCAATTCCATGCCCAGAGGGATCATGCTCTGCAAATCGCCCAGCTTTGCGCGGATCGCCTCGCCGAGGGTCACGACATTACCCCCCTCCTGCGTGGAGATACCCAAATGGAGGGCCGGTTCACCCCGCCAGAAAAGCAGGCGCTGCGGCGGCTCAGCGTAGGTGCGGCGGATAGTCGCGACATCGCGCAGCAGAAAACTCGCCCCTGACTCCACATCCGTTACCAAAAGGTTTTCCAATGCCTCAACATCTCCGCCCCCTCCAGAGGGACGGATTTGTAGGCGGGCCTCATCAACGACCAAGCTCCCGGACGCCTCCACAGTATTGTGCGTACGCAAGACCCGCACGATCGATTGCAGGGAGGCGCCCAACTGAAGGAGTCGCTCACGACTGATTTCGACGTCGATCACCTCGCGCTGAACCCCTTCAATCACGGCCTTGGAAACCTGAGGCACGCCGACCAGCTCGCGCTGGAGATCTTTCGCCACACGCTCCAGTTCTGCAGCGGTGAAGTCCGGACCGGTCAAGGCAAGTAAGATACCGTAAGTATCCCCAAAATCATCAAACACCATGACCGGCCCCGCACCCGGAGGCAGGCGGCGCTCGGCGTCCCGCACCTTATTCCGCAGCTTGCTCCAGACCTCGGGCAGGCGATGGCGATAGGCAAACGCGGTCTCCACGCTGACCGTGGCCCTTCCAAACTCAGACACACTGGTAATTTTCTCAAAATACCCCAGCTCCTGGGCAGCACTTTCGATGACCTCGACCACCTCGTTGGCGACCTCATCGGCGGTCGCCCCCGGGTAGGGAATCACCAAATTTGCCTGGCGGATAGTAAACTCCGGATCCTCCAACCGCCCAATCCCGCTGTAAGCAAAGTAACCTGCGACGAGCACCAGAAAGGTTAGAAAATAAGTAATATTTCTCCGGGCAAGTGCTGTCTTAGCAGGGTTCATCTGGCTATTTCGCTTTTTTGAGCAGATTTAAAAAGGCTTCACCAACTTGCCTGGGGTAAGCTGATTCAATCCTGTAGTGATGACGGTATCTCCGGGGTTGAGCCCCTCCGCAACCACCAACCCCGCCTCGGTCAGGGCGCCAACGGTAATGCTCCGCGCTTCGGCGCGTCCCTCGGCATTGATCACCCAAGCCAGAGGCTTGCCGGCAGCATCGGTCCCGACCGCGGAGGGCGGCACCGTTACGGCCTCACCAGCTCCGGTTTTCAGCGTCACGCGGACCGTGCAGGTCATCCCCGGAAGGAGGCGAAGATCGTCTGGCGCAGGCAGATTGAGCTTGAACTGATAGGTGCCGGTTCGGGGATCCGGATCCGTCGAAAATGAGCGAATGGTGAGGGGTAGGCCCGTCGTTTCGCTTGCGATGGAGTCGTTAAAATGCGCCGTAAAAACGGCCTCACCGCGCGCCGCGGCATCGCTCCCGATCCTCCGCTGCACGGCCAGCACGAGGGTCTGGGGCAAGTCGATGGCAACGGAGAAAGCGCTCAGGTCGTGAATACGAAAAGCCAGGGTTTTGGGTGCCAGACTGGCAAAGCCATCAAAAAACTTGGCCGCCACAAGACCGTCAAAAGGCGCCCGTAAAGTCGTATCTTCAACCGCCTTTTCCGCCTGGGCCAGACTCGCAGCCGTCGCGTCTGCCAAAGCCCGCAGCGCTTCCACGCGGGCCGGAGCCATGGCATTTTGCTCCAGCAACAAACGCCCTCGCTCGGCATCGGCTGCCGCACGCTCCGCCTCTGCCCGGGCGGCTAGCAGCCGACTTTGATAGTCCCGCGGATCGAGCTTTGCCAGCGCCTGTCCCGCGGTGACGCGGTCGCCCACCTGTACAAAGATCTCCTCAACGACCCCGCCGACCTCGAAGGCCAAATCCGCCGAACGCGTTGCGGAAAGCGCACCCGGAAACGTCCGGGAGGGTAAGCTCGCCTCGCTGATAGGGTAGGTTTTTACCAAAACCGGTTTTTCCGCCGCGTTTTGATTCTCATCAGAAGAAAAACAACCCGTCAGCAACATGAGCAGGCAAAGACAAAGCGTAGTGAAAATCCGAGTCATTAACGTGGGTGGTTAAGTTAGGTTGAGGGCACACCCCCTACCCTGGATCAAGATGGGCATCGCCCGGCTTCCGTCAATTTCCGTTCTTTTATATTTTCCGGAAGGCGTGGCTCAACTGATTTGAAGATTGTCACCACCGGGGAAGTGACCAACAAAGGAACCCATGGCAGAAAATCCTGAATCCGGCAATGGCCCCGCGCCCAAACAAATCAACCTAAATGAAATTGCCCAGCAATTCATGGCAGGCCTGCAACGACACTTTGACATGCTGGCCTTCAATCTGGCGGCGCGCGAAGGGGCGCAGGAAGGCGCGTACATCCGCCACGCCAACGCCTGCAGCGTCATGCCCTCGGCACCGCACCACCTGAATTTTGAGCACGTGCAAGCCTACGCACGGGACCTGATGATGCGCCAACTGCTGAATGACACGCTTAACCTTGCCGCGACCGCCCTAAACAACGCCCACTTCTTCCTCGCCCTGATTCAAGCCAAAGCCTCGGCCACGGTCCTGAGTCCGGAAGCGCAAAAGGCTGCGCAAGACGCGCAAAAATCCTTTATTTCGGCCCCCTTTCACGAGAAATTCAATCGCTTGGAAACCAATTTCGGGGTCCTTTGCCCACTTGAGGACACCGTCATTTCCCTCGGCATGGCCCTACAAGCCCTGCACCAGCAAGACGGTATTGTGCGGGAGCCGCAGGTCGACGAAAACGGGGAACTCGCCTTTGACCTGAAGACGGTCGAAATCGAGGAAAGCGAGAGCGGTACCCCACCCAAGGGCCGGATTGTTGAAAAACGCAAAGTCTTCCGCGAAGGCGAAGCCATTGTCCTCGCCGACGCCGATTTGCAGTCCTTCCTCATCACCATCGCCGCCTTTGCCGACCACCTCTTTCGGGCGGTTTCCAAATTTGGCCAAAACAACGGGGCCACTTAAGCCGCCGAACCGGAGGTCCCGCGCCGCCTCCGCAAGCCCTGAAAAAAGCTCACGCGCGCAGCGCCCTCACGGGCTTTCCGCCTCCTTGAGGTAGTGCTGCATCGCGACCTCGATCCGCTCCAATGAAGCTTCCAGGAGCGCCGGGGTGTGCGCGTGCCCGAGAAACCAGTTGTGATGCGGGTGGAGAAAAACGCCGGCCTCGAGGGCCGCACAACAAAAAGCCTGCTGCTTTTGAAACCCGGGATCCTCGGCCACCCGGAGGAAAGGCATGGCGGGCGTTCCACTGGCCACCAGCTCAAGCCCGTGCTTCGCTCCCAAGCGCAGGAAACCGTCGATCCACGCTTGTCCGTTTTTATGAATCGAGGCAATGGCATCCTCCGCCTCGAGGATTTCCAGCGTCTTCATCGCGGCGGCCAGGGGACCCGGATTATTCCAAAAACTCCCCGTCGCAAAGACCCGGGAAGCGGCCGGCCGAATGGCGGCGCGACCGACGCAGGCCGAGAGGGCATAGCCGTTGGCAATCGCCTTGGAGAAGCAGGACAGGTCCGGCGAAAACCCGAAGTAACGGTGGCTCCCACCGAGGTGATGACGAAACCCGCAGCGCACATCGTCCAAGACCCAGAGCCCGCCGAAAGTATCCAACGCCTCTCGAATCGCGGCCAGGAACAAGGGATCCGGGAGGGACATGTCCGCGTAGTTTGGATGATCAAAGGGAGTCGAAATGACAGCGGCGATGTCCTTCCCATGGGTTTGAAAGCATGCCCGGAGGGCGGACACGTCGTTCCAGGGCGTCTCCAGCACATCAACCCGGTCAGCCGCCGTCACTCCGGCGGGATTGTCGCTACACCAAGGCTCTGTTCCGTGATAAGCGTGACGAAAGCGAAGCACCTTACTCCGGCCGGTGTGCTCGCGGGCAACCCGAATCGCCCAGTAGGTCATATCCGCACCATTCTTACCAAAAAAGGCCCAATCAGCGAAATCGACAAGCTCGACGAGGCGCTCCGCGAGGCGCACCGTCCACTCGGTGGGATGGTTGAAGCACACGCCCCCCGCCTCCGCCTCGGCCACTGCGGCGACGACCTCGGGGCGGTTCGCCCCGAGCACGAGCGGTCCGTACCCGCCAAGAAAATCAATCAGCTCACGGTCATCGGCATCCCAATACACCGCCCCGGAGGCGCTTTTGGCAAAGTAGGGAAATCGCCCGGGCACGGTAAAGACCGGACTTTGGTGCCCGGGAATCCCTCCGGGAATGACCTTAGACGCGCGTTGAAA
>PWZW01000265.1 GCA_003567255.1 Puniceicoccaceae bacterium
CGCGAAGTGAAGGAGCACTTTAAAACGATACGATCAGTCAATTCCTCATCAAATGCATACTTCCGACAATTTGTTTATCGGTCGTTTCTCGCACCTTGCACGATTGTTTGGTGCCCGGCACGATCGCTCCTGGCGGCGTTTCGGATCACATTTCGGCCTTTTGGGATTTCCCCGTCACCGCTTTGGCGTTGGCCGGTCTGGAGCGCCCCGAGGACCTCGACGGCATCTCCTACCTGCCCAGCTTGCTTGGCCAGGAGGCACTCCAGACAGCTCATCCCTACCTCTACTGGGAGTTCCGTGGCTGGGGTGGACGGTAAGCGGTGCGTTACGGCGATGGGAAAGGCGGGCGCCTGAATTTCAACCAAGACCCTCACGGCCCGCTTGAGATCTACAATCTAAAAGACGACGTTGCCGAAGCCTACGCCCTCGCTGGCGAACACCCCGACATCGTCGAGAAAATCAATGCCTTCGTGCGCGAGGCCCACGAACCACATTGCCACTTGTTCACTTATTAATCCGTCAATATCACTAATTCAAGACTGTTTAAATCTAAACCCATCCATAACCATAGCGGGTGGGCAGAATGCCAGACCCGCCGACATCAATCAAAACATGCACCCGGACCTGACACCTCAGTTTGCAAGAAAAACGCAGCACGCTGGCGACTCGGTCGCACGCCAATGGAAGATCACCCGGCGCGATTGGCTGCGGGTGTCCGGATTTGGTATGCTCAGCTTACTCAGTAAAGCTAGCATCGGCGCGGGCACGATCGGCGAATCCGCTGCGAAGCTGCGCTTTGGCATCGTCACCGACTGCCATTATTCCGACAGGGCCAGTCAGGGGCGCCGCCATTACAACGAATCGATCGCAAAAATGAGGGAGTGTGTCGAACTCATGAAGGATCAGGATGTGGATTTTCTTATGTTTGGCGGCGACATGATCGACAAGGGCGAACCGGATACCACGGAGAACGTGCTTACGAATTTGCAAGCCATCGAGGCCACCTACGCCACCTTCAAAGGCCCGCGCTACCACGTCCTCGGAAATCATGACATGGACAGCCTATCCAAGGCCCAGTTCCTCGGCACCGTCGAAAGAACCGGGATCGAGGGGCATTCCGGATATTATTCCTTTGATTTGAAAGGCGTGCACTTCGTTGTGCTCGACGCCTGCTTTACATCGGATGGAACCAATTATGATAGCAGTAATTTCCACTGGACCGACGCGAACGTCCCGCAACAGCAGCTCAACTGGCTCAAAAGAGACCTCGCGGCCACCTCGAAACCAGTCATCGTTTTCATCCACCAACTACTTGATGGCAGCGGCCATCATTATGTAAACAACGCATTGGCGGTTCGCCAGATTCTGGAGGGCCATCCGAGAGTATTGGGGGTTTTCCAGGGCCATCAGCATGCCGGGCAATACAATCACCTGGGCGGCGTGCACTACTATACCTTGCGCGGCATGGTGGAGGGCTCGGGGGAAACCAACAGCGCATACGCAATCGTCGATGTTCTGGAAAATGACGATATGGTCGTAACCGGTTATCGCCAGGCCGTCAGCCGCGAAATGTTTTCGAATGAATAGCCGAGTGAAACCTGAAGAAGCACACCATTCGTGGCGTGTCCTCTTTTCCTCTTCTCCGGTAGCTCGAAAACCAGTGGTCGATGTGGGGCAGGTGGGTGTCTAAAGACGTCCGTCCCGCAGATCGATGACCAGGGTCTTTTGTTCGGCATCTACTTTTTCGAATGGGCCCGGAAAGGGATTGCGCGGATTACGCTGGTTCCCGAGAAAGTCGGTGTCGAGCCTGTAGGGCTGCCTGCCGTCTGGATGCACGAAGGGGGCGTCCGGAACGATCGCCTTACCCAGCATTTCGGTGGTCACGATCTCCCGTTTCACTTTAGATGCCCACGCGGGATCGATGGTTAGCTCCAGCCGCAACACATCGCCGTCCTTTGTGAGACTTACCGTGGGATCGAAGTTCTCGTCCACGAGGGCGTTTTGATCCTTGGGGCTGGGACGGGCTTCCCCGAGATAGACGTTCCCCGAAGCTTGCAGGTGCTCGGGTTCCCAGGCGTCGTATAAGGACAAGCCATGTTTCCCCGCGAACAGGTTGTTGTGAAAACGCTGGTCATCGTCAATTCCCTTGGACAGCCCGAGGATCTCCGTCGAGTGCGGCTTGTGGTAGGGCGTGTCCCGTGTCTTCTCTTCCCGCAGTCGGATTTCGCCGTTAAACAGATTGTGCGCGTAGGCCCCGCCGCCAGAGGATTCCAGCAAGTTGCGCTCCGAGAGGAAAATATTGTGGTCCACAAGGAAGGGCCCGTGGTTGACCTCCACAAAGAGATCCTGCGCGTGGTTGTCATGCAAGAGGTTGCCAGTCACCCGGGCACCCTGCGTCATCCAGTCGAGCCAGATGCCCCCAAAACCGCCGCAGCGATAAATGTGATTGTGACTGATAAGCGTATCGATCGGGGCGTGGAACTTGATCCCGGCCATCTCATGGCCAGCGAACATGCCGCGCATATTGATATCGTGAATGACATTGCCCGAGACGGTCGAGAAGATCGCCCCCATGGAGCCGACAATCCCGGCCTGTTCGCAGTGGCTGATGTGGTTGTTGCGAATGATATGGTGGCCGATGTTTTCCTTCGACCATCCGGCGGCGATGGCGCGATTGATCGTCTCAACATAACCCTCTGCGGAACTGGCCGAGGTGTTGTCAAACTCGTCGCCGTGCTTGCCGAGGGTCACACCGGTACATAGCGAATAGCGAATAATGTTGTTCTCGATAATCCAGCCCTTGCTCCAGTGGGTGCCGATCAGGCCAACCTGCTCAGCGGTCGGCGGGGCCCAGTTGGTGGCGGCATGCTCCATGGTGAAGCCGCGGACGGTGATATAGTGGATCCCGGGCTTTTCCGGATAAAAAACGGTTTCTCTAACGTTGATCTCCACCGTCTGCTCATTCGGGTTGACGCCTTTGAATTGCGCGTAAAGCGTCGTGGTGGCGGCATCCACCTCCCCGAACCAGAGCGCCTCCTCGCCAACCGGAGCGAGTACCGCCTCTTGATCGCGGGCTTCTCTCAGCCAGTGACCATCCAGATAGACGGTCCCGGTGTGGTAGGTGCGGCCAGTCCTCCTCGGCAGGGGAGTGAACCAATCGCCGGCAACCAAGGTTTGGTAGGGGTTGAAATCCCCGAAGAAAGCATTTGGAATCACAACTTTCCAAGTATCGTTTTCGGCGCTTTCCCATCCCTTGATGATTTCGGAACCCTTAATAACCACTTCGCCCTCCGGTGCGGCCTGATAGGTAATCCGTCGCGCTTCGGAAGTCCCCCCGCGCGGCGGATTGACCCGCTCACGATAAATGCCGGGGTGAACCGTCACCGTATCGCCGGGTTGGGCAATATCCGCCGCCGCTTGAATTGTCCTGAATGGGCTTTGGCGCGTGCCCGGATTGGTGTCTTTGCCGCTCACGCAGACATGAAACTCATCACCCGCCGTGTCTTTGGTGGTGCGATGGAGGCCCGCGCATCCCGAAGCAAA
>PWZW01000285.1 GCA_003567255.1 Puniceicoccaceae bacterium
CGCTTGGCGCCCTCGATGAAAATTTCTTTTTGTTCGTCCATCACGGACTTGATTTTCTTACCCATCGCCCGTCGTAAAATATCGGCGTTGCCGAGGGTGTAGCCGGCAATGATTTGGGCGGATTGCATGACCTGCTCCTGGTAGATCAGGACTCCGTAGGTTTCGGCGACCAAATCCTTCAGCAAGGGGTGGGGGACGACCACGCTGTCCGGATCCTTCTTTCCTTCAATAAATTGGTCGATGAACTGCATCGGACCGGGGCGATAGATCGCAATGAGGGCAATAATTTCCTCGAATCGGCTCAGCCCAATACGTCGGCAGACGTTCTGCATACCGCCGGACTCGAGTTGGAAGACGCCATTGGTGCGTCCGGTATTGAGCAATTCAAAGGTTTTGGCGTCATCCAGGGGTACGGCCTCGACTGAAAATTTCGGGAGTTTACGGGTTCGGCGGACGTTCGCCTCGGCATCGGAAATAACGGTGAGTGTGCGTAGCCCGAGGAAGTCCATTTTAAGGAGTCCGAGGTCTTCGCTCGGCCCCTTGGGATACTGCGTAGTGAGGTCACCCTCCTGCAGGGTAACCGGGATGAGGTTGGTGATGGGTTGGTCAGCGATAATCACTCCACAGGCATGTTTGCCAGTGTTGCGAATCATTCCCTCAATCACTTTACCTTGGTGAATAATATCTTTGGCGATGGGATTTCGCGCAATTTCATCGCGTAGCTCGGGGGATTTGGCGACCGCATCGTCGATCGTGATATTCAAATCCTCGGGGATCATCTTCGCAATTTTGTCCCCTTCGGCAAAGTTCAGATCGTTCACCCGGGCGAGGTCGCGGATGATCATCTTGGCTCCGAAGGTACCGAAAGTGATGATGTTGGCGACCCGATCTCGTCCGTACTTGTCGCGGACGTAGTTAACCACCTCGTCCCGTCTGCGCTTGCAAAAGTCGACGTCGAAATCCGGAGGAGAGACCCGTTCGAGATTAAGCATCCGCTCAAAAAGGAGACCGAAGCGATTGGGGTCGATATCCGTAATCTGCAGGACATACGCGACAATACAACCGGCACCGGAGCCCCGTCCCGGGCCGACCGGGATGCCTTGCTCGCGGGCCCATTTAATAAAATCCCAAACAATCAGGAAATAATCCGCAAACCCGGTACCCACGATGATCGCGAGCTCATAGTCGAGCTGGTCACAAAGTTTTTTATCGGCAGCGGACGCGGCGTCATCGGCCCGTGTTTTATCGTAGTTTACCCCGTAGCGCATTTCCAGTCCGCGCTTACAGAGGTCAAAAAGGTAGAGTCCGTTTTCCGCCAGCTTGGCCCGTGCCTCCGCGTCGAGGCTTTCCAGCGGTTTGCCCTCGCGCTCAAGCACAGCGTTTTTCTGCTCAACGTAAATGTCGAGGATATGGCTAAAGTTTGTTTCGTCTTTGGGTACGGATATTTCGATCGGCCTTTCGTAAACCGGGTAGTGGTTTTCTCCGAAGGGAAGCTCAAGCTCGCACATTTCAGCAACCCCGCTGGTGTTGGTGATGGCTTCCGGCACCTCTTTGAACGCCATTTCCATTTCTTCCCGGGATTTCAGATAGAATTCACGGGAGGTGTAGCGCATCCGCTTTTCATCTTTGATGTGACTGCCGGTTTGGATACAGAGCAGTGCGTCGTGAGGCTGCCAGTCTTTGTTGTTGACGTAGTGGACATCGTTGGTGGCGACGATCCGCAGCCCGAATTCCGTCGCAATTTTGATCAACCCGGGAATGATTTTTCTCTGCTCATCGATGCCGTGATCCATCAACTCAATGATGAAAAATTCCTTCCCGAAAATGTCGATGAAGCGTGCCGCCGCTTCGCGGGCTGCTGCATAGTCATCCTTGAGTAGAAATTGAGGAATGACTGCTGCCAGACAGCCGGAAAATCCGATCAACCCGTCACTGTGCTTAGCCAAGCTGGAAAGGTCGATCCGCGGGTTACGATAAACACCCTCGGTGTGGGCTTTGGAGACCAGTTTGCAGAGGTTTTGGTATCCCTTGAAATTGCGCGCCAGCAGGCCCATGTGATAGGATTTTTCCTTGGAACGCTGTTCATTGGCGACGCCCATCACATCCTTGTAAACGAGGTAAACCTCACAGCCAAGGAGGGGCTTGATATTGTACTTTCGAGCTTGTTTAAAAAAGCTGGTCAGTCCGTAGAGCACGCCGTGGTCTGTGATCGAAAGTGCCTTCATACCAAGCTCTTCCGCACGCTGGCAAAGGCGGTCCACCCGGCTGCACCCGTCGAGTAAGCTGTGGTCAGTGTGGACGTGTAGGTGGACGAATTCTTTATCTCTGTTCGACATTTTCGCTTAGACTGAAAGCCACTTCGAAACAGGCAAGCGGTAAAAGGGAGGGAATGCCCAAAGGTCTGCTTAGCTCCTGATTAGCAAAGGAATTTAGGTTTTTCCGAAGCGTGTGGGGGATTCATTGTGTAGGCGGATGGGGGGCGGACCCAAGCCGCCTACCTTGAGGGCACTGAAAACAGGATTTTATTCTTTTTCAAGGAGCGCTCTGGCGTAGGCCAGGCCACCGGATTCATCTTCAAAATCCCCATCCAGTTGTGCATCAAAACAGCTTTTGAGAATTTTTGAAAAGTGCTTACCCGGTTTTGCCCCCAAAGTGATCAGGTGACGCCCTTGCACAATGGGTTTAGGGGCGCTGTCGGCCAGCTTAAGTTGCTCGGCTTGATCAAGGAGCCACTGGCTGGCGCCATCATCCTCCGCTGGGAGGGGAGGGCGGCCCGCGCGGTCCGCATTCGCCACCCGAACCAGCCTGTCGATGCGACCGACACGCTGAGCAAGCTTACGCACCGCCGACGCGCTGGCTTTGGCGCGGAAGAGGTCGTGCGGGCGCATGTGTTCGCGAACCAGGGGGAGGACCGCGTCGATCAGCCGCTTTTGGCGGGTGAGTCGGCTTAAGAAACGTTCTGCAATCTCCACGCCCACGCTGTCGTGCTTGGGGCTTCGGATGCGCCCCTTTTCGTCTTTAAAGCTGGTTTCGGGCTTGCCCATATCATGGCAAAGCACCCCGAAGCCAACGATCAAATCTTCGTTTGGGTTTCCGGTGCGTTGCTTGGCAAAGGCATCCATACAGTGCCCGGTGTGAGTCCAAACGTCACCTTCGGGATGCCATTTGGGCTCTTGTTCGCAGCCGATCAGCGCGGCCAGTTCGGGGTAGTGGCGAAGCCATGCGGTCTGGGCCAGAAAGGTGAGTCCTGCGCTGATCTGCCTACCTTTCAGGATGAGTTTTTTCCATTCTTCAAAAATCCGCTCTTCGGGGAGGTTCGCCTGATCGAGGGTTTTGCAAAGTTCAAGGGTTTCGGGGGCCGCTTGCAGCTCAAAACGGGAAATAAACTGCATGCCGCGAAGCACCCGCAGAGGATCTTCGGTGAACTGCGGGGAGCAATGCCTGAGGCATTTCGCGGTGAGGTCCCTGAGCCCTTGCAAGGGGTCGATCAGCTTACGTTCAAGGGGGTTCCAGGCGATTGCGTTGATCGTAA